>JADFYO010000001.1 GCA_015233015.1 Nitrospirota bacterium
AGCGTCCCTTGTGCCATAATATATTCACCTCGTTGGTGTTAGTTTTTTGTTCCACAAACTTATTCTAACATCCCGTTCCCACGGGTAACAACGAGGTTCCCTTCTTTTTTTGATGGTGAATCAGGGTGAACTTGTGCTTGCTAAAATAGAAATGTCCTGTTAGGTTACAATTGATAAAACTGCAAGCTATGGCGGCCAGACACCACAGGTAGTAGTTTTTTTTTTGATTGATTTCAAAACACCTTGACCTGGTTTTTACCAGATTTCTTTGCCGTATAAAGGGCACGGTCAGCCTCGGAAATCAACCATTGAAGGGTCCTTGATTTGTCTGGTATCGTTCCTGCAATTCCAATGCTTACAGTTACAATCTTTGACTGAGCGAAGGGGATGTTCAGGCCGCATACATTTGTGCGCATCGTCTCGCCAATAATGGCAGCCCCGTCCAATGTAGTATTAGGAAGTACACTGACAAATTCCTCACCGCCATATCGCGCTATAAAATCTCCAGGGCGTCTCATCGCGTCGCTTAATGCACCTGCTACACGACTGAGACATTCATCGCCTGCCGGATGTCCTTCGGTGTCGTTAAGATGCTTAAAAAAGTCTATATCGACGATTATCACCGATATAAAATAATGCTCTCTGAAGGCCTTCTTCCATTCCTGGTCTGAATATTTATCAAAGTATCGCCTGTTGGCCACTCCCGTAAGTCCATCTATGTAAGACAGATTGGTAAGGATTCGATTGGCCTCCTTAAGCTGGCGCGTCAAGCCCTCCAGTTCCTTTTCGCGGGTCTTACGACTGTCCATCTCTTGTTTCAGACTTAGTGCCGACCCTACGCGGGCACGCAGCTCTATCATCTTTACCGGTTTCGTTATGTAGTCAATAGCCCCGGCTTTAAATGCCTGTTCAAGCGATGCAGTACTATTGTCGGCTGTTATCATGATTATGGGTATATCTTTGTACCATTGGTTGAACTTTATCTTCTGACATGCCCCAATACCATCAAGCCCCGGCAGGTCTATATCCATAAGTATAAGCTCAACACCCTTGTTTATGCTGCCGTTTGCTTTATTCAGACCTAAAATATCAACTGCCTCTTCGGCAGAATATGCAAGCAGGATGTCGTTATATCCCATCTCCTCTAAATACCGGTTCAGAAGCAGGGAAATGTCCTTAGAATCTTCGACTATTAATATTAACACAATCCCCCCTATTCGTAAACTGTTTCCAGCCTGTCGAGATAATCGCCGAGCGCGGCGATGTGTCTTTTTATTTCCCCGTAGTTTTTCTCTATTGCGCCTTGTTCGATGGCAGTCCCTGCATCGGTAATAAAATCAAATCCATAACCGCCGCCAGAGCCTTTTAACTGATGCCCTATACGGCGGATTGTCTCGAATTCTCCAGAATCTAAGGCCGAGTTCATCTTTTCGATGTCGCCGTGTCTATTGACCAAATAGGCGGGGATCAGGCCGGCAAGGTCCTTATCAATAATTACAACAATCTTCTCTGTGCCCTCCGCCACCATAGCCCTCCCCTATTGCCTTTGACTTTCCTAAGTCAGGTATCGCCGCACCGTTATCTCGAGGGCGCTATGCCTTCGATTTATCCACGAGCTTCCCCTTTTTCAACCACGGCATCATGGCCCTGAGCTTGCCGCCGACTTCCTCGATTTTGTGCTGCTCACCCTTTCGCGTCAGTGCATTAAACACTGGTTTGTTGGCACGGCACTCTAAAATCCATTCACGGGCAAAAACCCCTGATTGGATTTCCGTGAGGATCCTCTTCATTTCCTTCTTCGTCTCTTCCGTTATAATTCTCGGACCCCGTGTGATGTCGCCGTACTGGGCGGTGTTGCTTATGGAGTAGCGCATGTTGGCGATGCCGCCTTCATAGATGAGGTCAACAATGAGTTTAACCTCATGCAGACACTCAAAATATGCCATCTCCGGGGCATAGCCGGCCTCGGTAAGGGTCTCAAACCCGGCCTGTATCAGCGCGGTCAGTCCTCCGCATAAAACCGCCTGCTCTCCAAAGAGGTCTGTCTCGGTCTCCTCTCTGAAGTCAGTTTCGATGATGCCCGCCCTGCCGCCGCCAATTGCGCTGGCATATGCCAGTGCGATGTCTTTCGTATCCTCAGATGGGTCCTGATGGACTGCTATCAGACACGGCACACCGCCGCCCTTTACGTATTCACTCCTGACAAGATGCCCCGGGCCTTTTGGAGCTGCCATAAACACGTTTACATCCGCCCTCGGCACTATCTGCCCGAAGTGAATATTAAAACCGTGGGCAAAGGCTATATACGCAGACTTCTTTACATTTGAGGCTATCTCGTTATTGTAGATATCGGCCTGATACTCGTCAGGCAGCAGGATCATTATTACATCGGCTACTTTTGCCGCATCGGATGGCAGCATGACTTTAAAGCCTGCCTCTTCGGCCTTCTTCCAGCTTCCGCCCTTTCTTATCCCCACGGTTACGTCCATGCCGCTTTCCTTCAGATTATTTGCGTGGGCGTGGCCCTGGCTGCCATAGCCCATGATGACTATCTTCTTTCCCTTCAACACATCTAACTTTGCGTCCTTGTCATAGTAAATCTTAATCATCTTAAAAAACCCTCCAGATTCTATTCGTTGCCTGACTTATCAGGCGATTTGTGCGTTTATGAAGCGCTCCAAAGAGGCGCTGTCGTTTACACTGAATATTGTTACATTTGAAACAATGCGTTTTATCAGGCCGCTAAGGACAGTGCCTGGTCCGACTTCCACATACAGCTCGACATCCATACCGGATATCGTTCTTATTGAATCTTCCCAGAGCAGGGGGCTGTTTAGCTGCCTGACAAGGGATGATTTAATCTTCTCTACCGTTCCGAGCACAATGGCGTCGGCGTTATTGACAATAGGGATATCAGGCTTATTAAACGAAATGGTCTCCATATATGCGCCAAGTTTATCCGAGGCGCTCATCATCAGTGTACAGTGAGACGGCACACTTACTGCAAGTGGGGCGGCGCGCCTGGCGCCCTCTTGTCTGGCAAGCCTTATGGCCTCCTCTACCGCCGGTTTCTCTCCCGCTATCACTATCTGCTGCGGGCAGTTATAGTTTGCCGGAGAAACATATCCCAATGTGGAGTTCATACAAATACTATCGACAGTCTCTCTGTCTAATCCAATTATGGCTGCCATTAAACCCTGCCCTTCGGGGACTGCCTCTTGCATAAAATGCCCTCTTTTTTCGGTAAGAACAACGGCATCCTTTAATTGCAGCACTCCCGCCGCCACAAGGGCCGAATACTCTCCAAGGCTGTGTCCTGCCACTACGTCAGGTTTAAACCCTTTTAATTCAAGCACCTTAAATGCGGCTATGCTCGTAGTTAAGATACACGGCTGAGTATGAAAGGTCTTGTTAAGCTCCTCTTTGGGGCCGTTGAAGCATAGCTCGGATATGTCGTAGCCAAGTGCGTCCGATGCCTCTTTATAGACAGCCCTTACCTCGTCGTACTTTTCATAAAAATCCAGTCCCATACCTATGGATTGGGAACCCTGTCCGGGGAAAACGAATGCCGCTCTTTTCATATGCCTCTGCCGCCTCTGTCCTCTTTTATCTTTTTTATTGCTAACGGGATTACCTCATATAGGTCGCCGACGATGCCATAGTTGGCAATATTAAATATCGGGGCCTCCGGGTTTTTGTTTATCGCGACAATTATATCCGATGACTGCATTCCCACCATGTGCTGCACAGCCCCCGATATCCCACACGCGATATAGATCTTAGGGCAGACTGTTTTACCCGTTTGGCCGACCTGATGGCCGTATTGAATCCAGCCCTCGTCCACCGCGGCCCTCGATGCCCCAAGTGTGCCGCTTAAAAGTGCCGCGAGTTCTTTGAGCATCTCAAATCCCTTTGCGCCTCCAAGCCCGCGTCCTCCGGAGACAATCACCTCGGCGTCTTGCAGACTTATATTGAACAACGAATCGTCTTTTACCACATCTACAACCTTTGTGCGCGATGCCTTAGCAGGTCTTTCTATTTTAATAATCTCTCCTTTCCTGTCCACGTCATAGGAGCCTGTCTTCATAACCTTGGGGCGAACGGTGGCCATTTGCGGCCTGGTGTCGGGACACATGATAGTCGCCATGATATTTCCTCCGAATGCCGGCCTGATGGCAAGCAGGTTGCGCGTCCCCTCTTCTATTTCCAGAGATGTGCAGTCCGCCGTCAGCCCTGCGTGAAGGCGTGCCGCAACGCGCGGGAAAAATGAGCGTCCCACCGCGGTTGCCCCTGCGAGGACTATCTCCGGTTTATGTTCAGTTATTATCTTTGACAGCAGTTCCGCATATGGTTCGTCGTTAAATCTTGTGAGCGCACCGTCATCACACAGGTAAACCGTATCCGCCCCCCACTTTATAAGCTCACTGGCCGCTGCCTCGTCTGTACCAAATAACGCCGCGCTGAGTGAGACATTTCCAAGCGTATCTGCAAGCCTCCTGCCCGCCGAAAGAAGCTCAAACGCCACATTGGCGATATGCCCGTCCCTCTGCTCCGCAAATACTAGGACACCATTATAGGCGCTCAGGTCCCCCTGCTTAATTTGAACCGGAGAATCGTTATATTCCTTTATTGCCCCCTCTGGACACGCACTCATACAGGCCCGGCACAACTGGCAGTACTCGTTAATAGTGGCCTTATCGTCCTCAGACATCGCTATCGCATCATATGGGCACGATGTAATACATGTCTGGCATCCCGTGCATAACTCCCTGTCCACCTTAATCTGCATCATTACTCCTTTATAGCCATATTTCTTAAATACATTTAATCGCCTTTAGTATTGAAATCAGCTCATCGGTCTGTTCTTCAGGTGTGCCGCCAATAACAATCCTGTCTTTTTTCATCTCCGGCGCAAAGATATTCTTTACCCGTGTAGGGGAACCCTTCAAGCCGAGATTGTTCTCGTCTAATGAGAGGTCCTTATAGGTCAGCCTTCTGATTTCAAGTTTCTTTGCCCGCATCTTTCCTTTTAACGACGCCATTCTGGGTTGGTTAAGCTCTTTCACCACCGTCAGGAGCACCGGAAGCGGCGCTTCAACTATGTCGTAGCCTTCGTCCATCAGCCTTCTTACCGTTATGGAATCGCCGGAGATGGATTCTATCTTACTGACGTATGAGATATGCGGAATATCCATAAATTCAGCGATTGCAGGCCCGACCTGAGCCGTATCTCCATCGATTGCCTGCTTGCCACACAGCACTATGTCGGCACCCAGAAATTTTATCGCCGCCGCCAGCGTGTATGCGGTTGCCCATGTGTCCGAACCCGCGAATGCCCTGTCGGTTAATAATACTGCGGCGTCGGCGCCCATTGCGATAACCTCTTTCAGCGAGACCTCGGCCTGCGGCGGTCCCATTGTCAGCACCGTTACCTCTGCGTTCAGAGCATCCTTAATCGAAAGTGCCGCCTCTACGGCGTGCAGGTCAAATGGGTTTATTATGCTTGGTACACCGTCGCGTATCAGAGTGTTTGTCTCCGGGTTTATCCTGACCTCGGAGGTGTCGGGTACCTGTTTTATGCAGACTATGATTTTCATGTTCAGACGTTCCTCGAAAACTCTTTAATCAGGCTCTGGCAGATGACGTTTCTCTGTATCTGGTTTGTGCCTTCGTATATCTGTAGGATTTTGGCGTCGCGCATCATCTTCTCAACCGGATAGTCTCTCATGTAACCAGACCCTCCCATCACCTGAAGTGCGTCTGTCGTCACCCTCATGGCAATATCCGTGGCAAATGTCTTGGCAATTGCCGAGACCTTTGTAATATCCTTTGCCCCGCTGTCAACATAACGAGCCACGCTGTAAACCAGCGCACGTGCGGCCTCTATTTGAATTGCCATATCGGCGAGCATGTGCTGAATGGCCTGAAAGCTTATAATCGGCTTCTCGAACTGAACACGGCTGCGGGCAAATTTCCCTGCTTCCTCAAATGCCCCCTGAGCAACTCCAACTCCCTGTGCCCCTACCCCCGTCCTTGACTTGTCAAGCGTTTTCATGGCTACTATAAAACCCATTCCATCCCGCCCAAGAATGTTGTCCTTTGGCACATGGCAATCGTCAAACACGAGTTCGCATGTGGACGAGGCCCTTATGCCCATCTTCTTCTCTTTTTTTCCAAAAGTGAAGCCGGGTGTGTCCTTTTCCACTATCAGGGCAGACGCCCCGCGCGCCCCGCGCGATTTGTCTGTCATCGCTATGACGGTATAAATTTCGGCCTCGCCGCCGTTTGTTATCCACTGCTTTGTGCCGTTCAAAATGTATTCGGTGCCGCTTTTTGTGGCTGTCGTCTGTATGCCTGCCGCGTCACTGCCGGCATTGGCCTCTGTCAGGCCAAAGGCGACGAGTCTTTTCCCCGACGCGATGTCAGGCAGATACTTCTTTTTTTGTTCTTCAGTTCCGAATAGTAGTATCGGGTAGGTACCAAGGGCATTCGCCGCATAACTGGTCGAAACACCGAGACAGGCCCTGCTTAATTCCTCAACGGCAAGGCATAGCTCCAACGCGCCCTTGCCAAGTCCGCCGTACTCCTCCGGTATGAATAATCCGAACATGTCGGCCTGAGCCAGAAACTTGATTATCTCAGAAGGAAACTGTTCTTTCTCGTCAAGCTCCGCTCTGACGGGAACGATTTTCTCTTCCGCTATCTGGCGTGCCGTATCTCTTATCATCACCTGGTCTTCGTCTAAAAAATAATCCATTAATCGCCTCCAAATTTTATTATAAATAAATTGCCATGCCCTATATCAACCGCTTATATCCATATTCCTTATCAACAGAGACGGGCTTCCTATCTTGCCGTAGAATTTCAGGTCGCTGCCAACTGCCTCTACATCCCTGAACAAATCAAGGAAATTGCCTGATATTACGGCCTCCTTAATGGGATATGCCTTTTTACCGTTTTCTACCCACATGCCGCTTACGCCGACAGAAAACTCCCCCGTGATACGGTTTGCCATGTGTATGCCCATTGCGTCGGTAACGAACAGGCACTGCCCTGCGGTGGAAAACATCTCATCGAGTGTCATTGTAACATCGGATGAGGCCGGCTCTATGCAGAGATTGGACACTCCTACTGCCGGAATTCCTGAAATCCCACTCCTTACCGCATTTCCCGTCGATACTGAGCCACCCTTGGCGGCAGTATAAAGATTATACAAGAATCCCTTCAATACACCGTCCATTACAAGGACATTCCTCTCTGACGGCACCCCTTCACCGTCAAACGGACGGCTCCCGGCCTTGCCCTTGAGGAGCGCGTTATCTATGATGTTTATCTTCTCTGAGACTATCTTCTCTGATATATGATTCCCTGACAGAATTGATTTGCCCTTCTGGACATTCTCCGAGGACAACGACGAAGCTATAAGGCTCAGGAAATCGGCGGCTACGGAGTTTTCTATTATTACCGGTATCCTTACCGACTTAGAAAATGTCCTGGCGTTCAATAGTTCCAGCGCACGGGCGGCCGCTCCTCTGCCTACCCTCTCCGGCGATACCGCCGTGAGCATCCTGTCATACTCATACTCCCACCCAATCTGGCTGTCGCCCGAACCCTCCGCCATCACCATTGCCGAAACGGAGCACGAAGTAAATCTATAACCTCCGCTTAGTCCCGCGGTATTGGCAATATATACCTCTCCAGATGAGACAGAGGCCGATGCCTTCCTTACCCTTTTCACCCTGTCGTCAACCGACAGCGCGGTGCCTTCGACCGCTATGGCCATATCAACTATGTCTGCCTCTTTCATCGCAGCCGCGGCAAAATCATATATCGATACGCCAGGGCCGGCGTTATGGGGCGATGGGCTGAGAAATGACCAGTTTTCGTCTTCCTCTGTGCAGGCGGCAGTCGCGGCAGCCATATCGACGGCCTCACGCCATTTCGATATATCGTTCGTATAACTGAAGCCGTGTCTTTTACAATCCAAAACCCTTATCGAAAGCCCGGAGGCCTCCGCCCTTTCAAGCGCGTCAACAGTACCTGCCTTCGCCTCCGCGGTTATGCTCTTCGCAGAGGAGTAATAGACCTCGCCCATCAGATTTTTACTTGATGTAAGATAGTCTAATATCTTGTTAATTAACTCTTTATCTGTTTCCATAATAGTTCAGTCTTCATAGTATGTAGCAGATGCCGAATCGGACTCCCATACTGTAACCGCCGTAAGCCTGACGGTCTCTTCGACAATCTTCTTTTTCACAGAGTCATAAATCCATCTGGCAATATTCTCTGAAGACGGGTTTATCTCCGTAAACGGGAACATGTTGTTGAGAAATGTATGGTCAAGCTGGTCGGTAACCTCCTTCGCGTATCGTTTCAGGTCGTGGAAGTCTATGGCTATGTCGATGTCGTTGAGCCTCTCGGCCTGCACATAGACCTGGATTCGCCAGTTATGGCCATGGAGGTCCTCGCATTTGCCCTTATAGTTTCTCAACTGGTGTGCGGCACAAAAGGTAGATTCGGTCATTAGTTCATACATGTCTTATTTAAGTACCTCTTTAGGTTTATCAAGATTGGCCACATAGGGCAGATTTCTAAAGTTATCGTTATAATCCGTACCATAACCCACTACGAATACATCAGGGATTTCAAAGCCCGTGTAGTCAACGTCGACATCTACTAAGCGGCGCTCTTTCTTATCCATAAAAACGCATATTTTCAGCGTGTTTGGTGATTTCTGTAAGAGTCTTTCTTTAATGTAATTAAGGGAAATCCCCGTGTCTATAATATCTTCTATAATGAGAACGTCCTTGCCGGTTACGGGTTTCCTTGTATCTAAGTGAATATTGACATTTCCGGTAGTGGCCGTATCCTCATAGCTTGAGGATACGATGAAATCCACGGTTAACGGCACTTTAATCTGTTTGACAAGGTCTGAAAAAAACATAAAGGCGCCTTTTAATACTCCGATAGCCAGGATTTCTTTTCCCTTGTAGTCTGAGTTAATCCTGTCGGCAAGCTCTTTAACCCGAACCCTGATTTGTTCTTCGGTCAGTAAGGGCCTACCTGTTACCATCGGCACCGCCCCATTCCACCTTTAAAATTTTGTCTTTGAAATCCCCACCTATCATCATTTGTACAGCGTGCCTGAGGGAGTCTGTATCCATCGACTCAAGGGTGAGCATGACGCGATAGTCCGCATTGTGCATAACCGGGTATGAGCCTATCTTTACTGCCTTATTTTCAGCAACAATTACATTTAAAAACGGGGCTATTTCGGACTCGTACTCGGTTATATACACTTTCACCAACAAAATCGGCCGTTCGTCATATAAAGTCTCTGTAAGGACTTTAAACTTGTCCTTGAACAGCTCCGGCTGTCCGGGCAGTATATACACGTTTTTATATCGGATAATGGGGAATTTAATAGAGCTGTGCTTGATAAGCTCAGAGGTCTCGGGGACTTCCGCCATT
This sequence comes from Nitrospirota bacterium, assembly GCA_015233015.1. Taxonomy (GTDB): domain Bacteria; phylum Nitrospirota; class Thermodesulfovibrionia; order Thermodesulfovibrionales; family Magnetobacteriaceae; genus Magnetominusculus. Next base: position 9,472 of record JADFYO010000001.1, read on the forward strand.
TTCAATCTCTCTGGAGTAAGTTTGTCACCGTAATGGGCGGTGAGGATTGCCTTTAAATCGTCTTCGATTGCTATACCAACGCCAAACCCCTTCGATATGCCCTCGATTGTGACATCATCGTGCGTAGGGCCAAGGCCGCCGGATGTAAATACATAGTCATATTTTTTGGAAAAAGCCGTTGTCTCGGCGGCAATCTCATCGACATCGTCTGAGATGACTGAGATACGCCGGACATCGATACCCTTTAAGCGCAGCCCCCTTGCGGCAAAACCAGAGTTTATATCCTCAACCTTGCCGGACAAGACTTCGTCGCCTATTATAATTATACCAGCTGTTTTATTAAGCATTACTTTAAGAAACCTTACCCTCGCTCTCTGAACTGTATAATACTTTATGAGGCAGACTAAAATCAACAATCCGATTTCAAAGAAAATGCCCCATGTATTTCAACATGAGGCATTTTATTCGAAGAGTTATCGTCTCACCTTAGCGGCGGCATCCCTGGTGGCGGCGGTGGCGGCGGTACTGCCGGCGGTGGTCCTGGTGGTGGCGGTGGTGGCGCATTTCTCTGGGCTGTAAGGTCTCTGATTATATCATCCAACCCATGACTTATCTTTTCTGCCTCGTGTCTTGGGATAATCCCTCCATTACGGATTTCCGTATTGAGGGCGTGTTCTCTATAGTTCCTGATGCGTTTCCTGATGTCTCTGGACGCTGGTCTGGATATCTTGCCCATTCGGGTACATTCATTAAGCAGCCTTTTTGCTTCAGCCACCTTGCCGGAAATCATCTGATCCCTCAGAGGACGCGCAGCGGCGGCTATGCCCGATATAAAAAAAACGACAGCGAATATCAAGGCAAACAAACCCAACAATTTTTTCATCCTTGTTACCTCCTTACTTCTTTCCGGCTTTATTCCCGGGAGCCGCCACCCTTAGTTATAGCTACTTCATTATTCAGAAAAATAGGAGCTAATGTCAAGTAATATCTTTCAGAGTTTTTTAAGGGAAAGGCCTCATATCTTTCGACATAAGGCCTCCCGGCGTTAAATATAAATTATGGCCTCTATGGCGATACCGGACGAGTGGATGGGATTGTCGGCTGAGAACCTGATGTCGTTGGATTAGCTGCCGGTATTGGCGGCTGAGAACCAGATGTCGATGGATTAGCTGCCGGTATTGGTAACTGAGAACCCGCAGCCGATGGACCAGGCGGCAGAGAACCAGCCGGTGCTGGCTGAGGAACAGACGATGGCGGCCGATGTGCCCCTGCCGCGCGATGACGGGCTTCTGCCGCACGATGGGCTTCTGCCGCGCGATGGGCTTCTGCAGCACGATGGGCTGCTGCAGCACGATGGGCTGCTGCAGCACGATGGGCTGCTGCCGGGCGCTGGACTGCTGCCGGGCGTGGTGCCTGTCTTGGTGCACGCATTGCCGCTGCCGGTGGACGATGGGCTGCTGCCGGATGATGTGGGGTCTCCGCCAATAAGACGGGATTAGACAATGTGCCGGTGCTGCTTCCAGCCAAAAGCGTCTCGTTTGCGAATTCGCCCGCGGGGGCAATGGACGGCTCAGGAACATTCACTGCGTTTGGCATTGCGTCTGCATTGACGGAAAGACCAGTCAACAATAACGACGCAAAGGCAGTTAATACTAATAAACTCTTGTAGCTCATGTTTATCACCTCCTCTTTAACTAATTATATGCACGTTCAATTATATAATAAATTTCTTATTAATAAAAGTAAAATTAATGTTGTATAATTATCTCATATGTTAGCAGCCTTTTTTCACGGATGAAAACATCGGGGTTCTTATTCGACCTCCCCGGGGAGTTAATAGCCCAATATCCGCCCACTGAGAGAGAGAAATCGAGGCTCATGGTGCTGAGGCGCGAGGACAGCCGTATCGAACACAAGGCCTTTCAGGACATAGCAGATTACTTCAATGCAGGCGACCTGCTTGTCATAAACAATACAAAAGTCCTCCCCGTAAGACTTGAGGGCAAGACCGAAACAGGTAAAACTATCGGGATGCTTATTGCACAAAAGAATGAAACCGGCGCTTATCGAATTCTATCTAAGGGAAAATACACCGGACGGGTGTTTTTTTCAGAGGATTTCTATGCCGATATTTCAGTCGGGAAGGAGGCAGTATTCCACCATGACGGCCCATTAGAAGGACAGCTCCAAAAATTCGGCCTTATGCCCCTGCCGCCATACATTAAAAGGCCCCCCTCTTGCATGGACAGAGAGAGATACCAAACCGTGTATGCCGAAAAAGAAGGCTCAATAGCAGCCCCTACCGCGGGACTTCACTTTACACGCGGGATTTTGGACGCGCTAAGACTTAAAGACGTGACAATTGAGACCATCACGCTCGATGTCGGCGAGGGGACTTTTAAACCAGTTCAAACCGAATATGTTTCAGACCACAAGATGGACAGCGAACGATTTGAAATCGACACATCATTGATTGAGAAAATAAAAGAGACCAAAATAAAAGGAAATAAGACTGTCGCAGTAGGTACGACATCGACAAGGGCTATCGAGGCCATATCATGCGGCAGGTATAAGTTAATCAGCTCCAGCCCATCAACCAACGGCTTCTGGAGAATAACCGCCACCACGGACATATTTATCTATCCCGGTTATGAGTTTAAGGCAGCCGCCTCGCTAATAACCAATTTCCACCTGCCCAGCTCTACTCCAGTGCTGCTAGCTTCGGCGTTTGCCGGGAAAGACCTGCTCCTGAGTGCTTATAAAGCCGCTATAGCCGCCGAATATAGATTTTTCTCCTACGGTGATGTTATGCTTATACTATGAAGGGCAGGATATTTGATAAAATCGGCTACAATTTTATCGAGGGAAAGGGATTGTTGATTGTGGTAGTGGTCTTGTTTTCGTCTGTCAGCTTTATTATGGGGTTTTTTGCAGGGAAAAAAGTATCTTCTTCCGCTGTTTTACAGGCGAAAAATATCGGGATTATCGAAGCTAAGGCGGTCAGGCCGGCTATGCCCACACCAACCGCACCCGCACCCCCCCTGCCCACCGCGCCGCCAACGCAGCCTGCGCCCGCCACACTAAAGCCTCAGGAGGTTAAACCGCAGGAGGAACCTCCGGCAGGTAGAAAGACCTACGATGTTGTCAGCCCCGTTGAACAACCAAGTCATTCCGAACCTGTAAGGCCGGAGTCTGCCCTGCCAGAGCAACCTAAGGCTGAGAAACCTAAGCCGGCTGCACCCACCGCCGAACCAATAGTAATCCCCAATACCGTGAGCCAGGTACAACCTAAGGCGAAGATACCCAAAACGGCAAAACACATCCCTGAAGCTCAACCACAAACCGAGACTAAAACACCACAGCCAACACCTGAACATACTAAACCAACCCCTCCGGTGAAGGATATTTTAACCCCTGTTTCGCCACCCCCTCAAGGCAGCCAGGCTGCACAGGGCACGTTCCATGCGTCTAAAACTACCGTCCAACAGCAAAAAATTGCTAATAAGGAAGTTACTGCATCAAAATCAGGCGAAAAATATTATATACAGATCGGGGCTTTTAAAAATGCCGGCGATGCCACGAGACTTCAGGAAGATCTCAAAACAAAAGGATTTGACTCCGAAATTGTCAAGAATCCTGTCAACGACGGCGTAACGCTGTTTAAAGTAAGAGTTGGAAGCAACTATACAAAAAGCGAGGCGTCACAAGTAATGGCCAGGTTAAACAAAAAAGGCATCAAGGGTTTCATGAGGGATAACCAACGGACACCTTAGAAATACCAATAAGCAGCTATCTGGACTTTCTGGACGCCGGCCTCTCTCAATCCCTGAAGGCAGTAGAGGATTCACTCGGAATTGCTATCAGCGTCAGGGGAAATAAGGTAATATTAGAAGGACAGGACGAGAAGGTCAAAATAGCCAAAAAAATGATTCTGGATATATACGATCATAAAAAAGGCGGTAAAATTGTAAGGACAGACGATATAAAAAACGCGATAAACCACTTTGGCATTACCGAAAAAGGCGTGGAGTTAAAGGATGTCTTTGACAACTACATACAAGTGCCGTCAAAGACGAGGTATATCGCTCCAAAAACAGAAACTCAGTGGAAATACTTAGAGGCCATAAAGAATAACGATATAGTCATAGGCATCGGCCCGGCCGGCACAGGCAAGACCTATCTGGCCATGGCTATGGCCGTTAACGCCTATATGAAAAAACAAGTGAGCCGGATAATCCTGGCTCGTCCGGCCGTTGAGGCCGGAGAGAAACTCGGCTTCCTTCCCGGTGACATTTACGAAAAGATAAATCCCTACCTAAGGCCCTTGTACGACGCCCTCTTCGACATGATGGACGCCGATAAGGCGTCGCTGCTTATCGAAAAAGGCTTGTTAGAGATAGCCCCTCTTGCATTTATGCGCGGCAGAACGCTCAAGGACGCCTTTATCATACTGGACGAGGCACAAAACACTACAGCCGAACAAATGAAAATGTACCTTACAAGACTCGGTATCCACTCCAGGACGGTCATCACCGGCGATATAACACAAATTGACCTGCCGGCTGACAAAACCTCTGGACTTGTCGAAATAGAGCGTATCTTAAAAAACATCGAAGGGATTAAGACAATCTACTTTTCCGAAAAAGATGTCGTAAGACACAAATTGGTACAGGAGATTATCAAGGCATATGAAAAACACGAAAAGCGCTAAAACATTTAAAATATTTAAAAACGCTATCGACCCAAAGACTTTATATTTCATCCTGGCTTTTTCCCTGCTTATATCGGCGACCATAGTGAGATCTCTGGATGTGTCGAATTTCATCGGGATTTTTTCAATCTGCATAATATCCATAACCATAATGTTTATGGATATATTCCGGTATAAGCCATCATATTTGAAGCTGCAAAAAATGATAATTCTCCTTGTACTGATGTTTTTGGGCACGTTGGTCTTTGGCCGCCTGATAGAATATATATTTATTAATTTCACCAGAGGGCTTGGGTTGCATGAACAAAAGGCAATCATCTACGGATTGCCCGTGCAGGCAGGGGCAATGCTCGTTATGCTCCTTTTCGACTCTCATACGGCAATAATTTTCTCCTTTATCATAAGCATTCTAGGCGGCATATGGCAAAACGATGCCTACTACACGTTCTATGTATTTGCGGGGAGCATAATAGCGGCTTTTTCTGTTATCAGATGTAAGAAACGCTCCGATATTATCAAAGGAGGATTATATGTCAGCTTAGCCAATGTCCTCTCTGTCCTGGTGTTTTCCACATTCAGCGCAAACCGCTCACTTGAAATGATAATCCCATCGTTAATTTTCGCGATGACAAGCGGCATCACAATCTCGGCCTTTACGTCTATCATGCTGCCAATACTCGAATCGGTATTTAAGGTAACCACGGACATCACCCTGCTTGAGCTTCTGGACTTAAACCAGCCTTTGATGAAAAACCTGATGATAAGCGCCCCTGGAACGTACCACCACAGCGTAATCGTAGGAAATCTGGTCGAGGCAGCCGCTGAAGACATCGGCGTCAACCCCTTGCTGGCGAGGGTTTCTGCCTATTACCACGATATAGGAAAGATTAAGATGCCCGAATATTTTGTAGAAAATCAGTCCGGCTCGATTAATAAACACGAAAAGCTGAACCCGCACATGAGCAGTATGATCCTTATTTCTCACGTCAAGGAAGGCCTCGAACTGGCCGACCAGCATAAACTGCCAGAACTGGTCAAAGACATCATAACGCAGCACCACGGTACGCACATTATTACATACTTCTATCAAAAGGCAAAAGAAGAACAGTCCGACCCTCCAAAAGAAGAAGACTACAGATACCCCGGCCCTAAACCCCAAAACAGGATAGCCGCAATCGTCATGATAGCAGACGCCGTTGAAGCCGCCTCGAGAGTTCTCAAGGAATCCACACCGGCCCGCGTTTCTGGACTGGTCGAAAAGATCATCAATACTATATTAATAGACGGTCAATTGACCGAATGCGAACTAACCCTGAAAGATATAAACAAGATAAAAGAACGCTTTACGTATATTTTAAACGGTATCCTGCATAAGAGAATCGAATACCCCGGCTTTGATTTTAACAACATGACAGCCGTAAAGGAAGGAGAAAAACATAAAAACGTCGATAGAGAACCTCAACAAAAAGAAAAAGATAAGCCTGCGCTGGATCAAGCAACAGGCGAACCTGGCTCTAACGTTATTGAGTTTAAAAAGGGCGGGACATCCGCTTCGAAGAGCTGAACTCAGCATAGTCCTTGTTGACGATGAGAAAATGCTGGCCCTCAACAAGGCTCACCGCGGCGTTGACAAGACCACAGATGTTCTTTCCTTTCCAATGTACGACACGATAAAGGAATTCCCGAAAGAAGGCGAGTTCCTGCTTGGCGATGTAGTAATTAATACTGAATGGATATACTCAGGATTAACGGGCAGCCCCGAGGCGGTAACAGCCGAAGTGAAAACGCAGTTAAGAATACTACTTGTCCACGCCCTCTTACATCTTTTAGGTTACGACCACGAGATAGACGCCCAACATGACCGTTCGATGAAAAAGAAGGAAGCGGAGCTAATCAATGTCCTTAAAAAAATGGATTGACAGCGCAAACAATGCCATAGAAGGCATATTAACCGCGGCAAAAAATGAATGCCACGTGCGATACCACCTGTACGCCGCCGCGGTTGTCCTGCTCTTTAGCTATGCCTCGGGCGTAAGCGCTGATGAATTCCTTATAATTTCAATTCTTACTATCTTTGTAATAACTACGGAACTGCTGAATACCGCAATAGAGACCGTAGTTGACATTGTCTCTCCACAAGTAAGCGAACACGCCAGAGTTGCTAAGGATGTGGCCGCCGGCGCCGTACTTATATCGGCCGTTGGTTCAGCGGTTATCGGATATATCATTTTGTTTCCCTATCTCGTAAGTTTTTTTAAACGAGGACTTTCAATAACTTCCCACGGCGGTAACGAAGTAGCCGTTTTGTCAGTGATAATCGTCTTAATTCTGGTAGTGCTCATTAAGTCGTTAACCGCTTCGGAAGGACGTCCATTAAGAGGAGGAATGCCAAGCGGACACGCCGCGGTGTCTTTTTCAGTATGGGTTTCAATTACTGTTATTACCCAAAATTTAGTGGTGTCAGTATTATCGTTCATCGGCGCAGCTGCAATAGCGAACAGCCGGGTTGAATCAAAAATTCATACCGTATGGGAGGTCATAGCAGGCGCTCTCCTGGGAATTATCGCCACCTATTTGCTGTTTATTATCTTTACTTAAAATATTGCTATTGAAATACCATCGAGAATCCGATACGTATATTATTTGGCTGTTCTCAGGTATAGAGAATGCGGGGAAAGAGTTACCATATAATTGCCCTTTGAGGCAAAGGAATGTTATTGCAAGGAGGCAGCGATGTTAAAAAATCTTACTAAGAAGATGCCTGCGCTATTGGCGCTGGTCGCAGTGTTTATTTCAGCAGGGGCATTATGGGCAGGCACAGTTAATATCGCCATTCCATATCTCTACACAGATGGTTATATGGTTACTTACTGTTTGATTTCTAACTTGACCAAGGCTGATAACACCACCACCACCGACAACACCACGACTACAACATTCAAGGTAATGACAACGGAAACAGGCGGGGCAGCTCAAACCGCTCACACCATAGCATCTCAATATGCGCCTATACCAGGGGTAACCCGGATGTTAACTTTTAGTAAAAATGCTATTTATAACCGCACCGGCACACTAGTAGTCAGTCTCTCAGATGAACTTCCCTCCGGAACCATGACCGCATACACAGGGATGCTTACAATAACGTCATCGACCGCGACTTGTAAAACTATTACAATGACTTGTTTGCAGACCCAATCCGGCATAACCGAGAAACGCTTCGCCGGCTATACCTGCGACGATGGAACAAATGTATTAGCATATTGAAAAACAATGGAGATTTAAGTAAGGGAGGCGCGTGTATGATCGGCATCTCCCTTTTTTTCACATCTCTTTTCCCGTATTGACTAACCATCTCAAATTTGTTAAGATATTAACGGGTTGGGGTGTGTTGAAAGATGCTCAGAAATTACTATTCTCTATGAACTAAAATTGCCTGTTGTGGCAATTAATTTCTATAAAAAAGCAATAAGGAGGAGTTATGTCAAAGACAGTGAAGGGTGTGCTTGTGCCATTGGCGCTGGCAGCAGTATTCATTTTAGCGGGGGTGTTGTACCTCCACACCGATACAGAGGCAGGTACTGTTACTATCACGTTACCTTACCTCCACACAAGCACCGGAATGGTTACTTACTGTATGGTTTCGAATACAAATTTCGATAACTCTACAAGAACAGACAACACTACAAGCGATACCACCGTGACATTTAAGGTAATGGCTACAGAAAGAGGCGCAGCATCTCAAACTACTCACACCTTTCCGGCTACATATACGCCCAGATCAGGAGTGATGCAGATGTACGCCTTCAGGCAAAATGGTATCTACAATGGCACTGGAGTGCAAGTAGTCAGTCTCTCGGATGAATTCCCTAGCAATGTCCTTAATGCGTATTCAGGCAAAATGACAATAACGTCTTCAACCGCATCCTGTCAAACTATTACGTTGGCTTGTATGCAGGCCACTACCGATATGTCCGGAAAACGCTACGTCGGCTATACCTGCTCAGACGGTACAAACATATTGTCATATTAAGACACAGGAGAAATTTATACATAAAAGAGAGGCCGGGCACAGTCCGCGCCTCTCTTTTTTTTCCTTTTACATTACTCATTAAATCTGTTATAATAAATAATGTTCAGGTGTATGTTGAAAGCCAAGATACATAAGGCAACGGTAACGGAGGCCAATCTCTCGTATTCCGGTTCCTTAACGGTGGACGAGGATTTAATGGACCTGGCGGTGCTGTATCCATATGAGAAGATTATGGTGAGCAATATCAACAACGGTGAGCGCTTTGAAACATACGTTATTCCGGGGGAAAGAGGCTCAGGCCGTATTTGTTTAAACGGCTCTGCGGCCAGAAAAGGGGTCATTGGCGACAAGATTATCATATTCGCGTTCGCCTATGTGCAGGAGGATGGAAACGAGTTATTATTAAAGAATTATGAGCCTAAAATCGTTATCCTCTCAGATAATAATAAACCGGTTTAAACAGGCGCCAATTAAAAAAAATAATTTAATAAAATGAAGGATTTACTGCAAAGATATGACTTTGCCGTCAGGCATGAATTACACACTGTAGAGTTTCCCTACAGCTAAGCAGAGGAGGAGGTTTGCTCATGTCATTCAATGGAAAGGTAAAGTGGTTTAATGAAACAAAAGGCTATGGTTTTATCCAGAAGGAAGATGGAAAAGACATTTTTGTCCACTACTCAGCCATTGCGGGTTCTGGTTATAAATCTCTGAAAGAAGGCCAGGCAGTGACCTTCGACATAGTCGAAGAAGAGAAAGGGCCAAAGGCGGCAAACGTCCAAAAAGCCGATTAAACTATGGCCGGCAACATGGCCTTAGTCGGCCGCACCCTGACACGCATGATGTATTTGCAATAGCTCCCTATTGTATTGTATATTACATATGCTGATTGTTCTTTGACAACGCCGGGGCCTCCTTAAGAAAAGAAATAAGGAGGTAAGGTAGTGAAAGGTTTTGATTTAGAAAACAGAATCATCGAATTGTTGGGCAAGGACTGGGTTATTGAACGCTCTCAGGATCTCGACCAGCTGGGGATTGACGCCCTGGTTCACAGATTTATCCCGATTACGTCATTCAGCGGGGCGTTTCCTATCGCGTTGCAAATAACATCTTATGTGGATGACAGCAATGAATCGCGGCGTCTTGACGAAATACAGGGTTTTGTCCAGAAAATGAACAGGAATGGAATAAAAAAGAGTATCTACGCCGAGTTTAAGAAATTGACACTTTCTAATATTAACAGTTTTGGCTACGAATTTCTCAAGAACGCGCTGGTTGCTTTTGCATTTCAAAAGGAGTATAAAGACGTATCGATCGTCGGCCTGAGAATTGCTTCACCAGACGAATATGCTTTTTTTAGCGTCACCGAACCATCGGTCTTTGCCGTTGCCTCACAGAAGAATGGAAAACCGGCCGCATCGGAGCTTTCAGGTTATGCCGGCAGGTTAACACAGGACGAGGCGTACGAAAGTGGTAAAATATTTAGCGGAAGGGTGAAGATATTTCAGCATCGGTGGGGATTTCTGATAGCAGATGCGATTAAGGAAAACGTATATTTTCACATTTCCAACGTGGAAGATGAGATTCTTGCCGAGAAACTGGAGCAGCTGATCGAATATAAATACGATAGTTATTCAAAGGATGACACGGATGTCGTAGATGTGGAATTCAGAATTGGTAAGGCTAAGCCTAATGCGGCGAAGCCGTTTCAAGCTATTAACATTAGAATGGCCAATAGCAGTTCATAGGAGCTTTGGTTCATAAGTCTGTAGTTAACTCTTAGGTATGAGGCCCCGGCATTCACAATTTCCCCCTCACGGGTTGGAATTTGTGGTAGCTCAGCTAAAGAGCTGGTGCCCGGATTTAGAGCAGCCCTATATCTTTTATTTGTTTTATAAGGGCCTTTTTGTTTACTGGTTTTATCATATATGCCGAGCACTCGCCATTGTATGATTGTAGTATTTCGTTGGGCCTGTCCACTGCTGTAATCATTATAACCTTCACCCTGTCATCCGGCTCTATTTTCATTACCGTTTCCATCTTGCGAATTTGCATCAACGCCTCGCAGCCGTCCATCAAAGGCATCATTATATCCAGACACAACAGGTCATAAGGCCTCTTTTGTTCGTGCGCCATCGTAAAGGCCTCTATCACCTCGAGACCATTTACCACAATATCACAGTCGGCATACTCAGAGAGCATTTCCTGTAATATCTTTCGATTGATCAATTCGTCGTCAGCTATTAGTATCCTCATTTCAGATCCTTATCCTCATGTAATTTATTTATTAACTTATCCAATTCTTCCACTATTGTCTTAAAATGATTGTTGGCATTGTTGATGTCAGACTTTCTTAATGCCAGCATCATACGAAATGCTGCCGTCTTAATCTCCCCAAGCGACAATTTCTCGGCATTGTCTTTGACCGCCTCCGCTTTTTTCTCAGCGAGAGGGTAATTGCTGGAATCAAGGGCGTCGCGCATTATTTGTATAAGGTTGACGGCCTTTTCGATAAACACTCTTTTCTCACCCTGAGGCAGAGACTGTATGAGTTGGGACTTATCTATTTGTGTCATAATGTTTTCAATCACCAGCTTATCCGCATCCATGCTGTCGTTGGCCTCGGCCTCGTTTGAACTAACCGGTAGGGGAGTTTTATCTAAGCGGCCTGCCGGGGGCGTGCCGGCCTGAATTTCGCGGCCTTCATGTCCGTTGGTATATTTTCTGACCATATCTATTAATTCGCCCGAATTAATGGGTTTTGTTATATAGTCGTCCATTCCTGCCTCTATACACCTCGCCCTGTCTCCTTTAAGCGCGTGGGCGGTCATTGCTATAATCGGAATTGTCATTGACGCTTGTGATGCCTTGATTATCCTTGTCGCCTCAAAACCATCCATCACGGGCATCTGTACGTCCATGAGGATAAGGTCGAACATGACATCTCCAACGAGTTTAACGGCCCTATCGCCGTCTTCAGCCTCGGTAACGCTATATCCGTGTTTTTTCAGTATCTCTCTGGCCACTACGCGGTTAGTAATATTGTCTTCGACAAGAAGAATTCGAACCGGCACGTTACCAGTCAGCGAAATTACCGGCACCGGCCTGTGTTGTCTTTCAAAAGCCGATCCCATAGATGGTTTGTTTAGCAGCTCTGTTATGGTAGTTATGACATCCCTATACTTGATAGGTTTAATTATATACGATGCCACACCGGCTTCTTTGCATCTGTCTATATCGCCGCTCCGGTGGTTCGTATTAAGCATCATAACGATTGGACATGCCAGTTCGTCATTTCCCATTATCTGTTCCGCCATATTAAATCCGCCGCCTCCCGAAAGCCTGATGTCTAAAAACACTATATCATAGGGGCGGCCGCTGTCTCTGGCGGCAACCAGTTTGTCATAGGTCTCCTTAGCTCCGGCGGCTTCGGATATTTCAACATGTGAGTTGCTGAGAAAATCTCCAATTATAGTGCTGCATGATTTGACATTACAGGCAACAAGGACCTTCAGGTTTTTAAAATCAAACGGAGACTGACACTCCTGCTCTTCACTCAAAGCAAATCTCGCGGTAAAGTGAAACGTACTGCCCTGCCCTTCTACGGACTCAAGCCATATATTGCCTCTCATTAGCGAGACAAGCTGTTTAGATATGGCCAGTCCAAGCCCTGTTCCCCCGTATTTTCTTGTCATCGAGCCATCAGCCTGTGAGAATTGCTCGAATATCTTGTCGAACTTTTCGGCTGGTATCCCTATTCCGGTATCCGAGATAGAAAAAAGCAGCATGGTGGAATTAGAGTCACAATCATCCTGTCCAATATCCACGGTTACCACAATCTCACCCACATCCGTAAATTTAAGCGCATTGCCCATTATGTTAATAAATAATTGTCTGAGGCGCGCCGGGTCTCCTATAAGTTTTAGTGGCACGGCGGGCTTTATATGGCTTGAGAGTTCAAGCCCCTTTTTGTGAGCCTGTATCGAGAGTGGATCGCAGATATTGTCTATAACTTCCCTAAGGTCAAAGTTCACCTCTTCCAGTTCCAGTTTGCCGGCTTCGATCTTTGAAAAGTCTAAAATACTGTTGAGCAGAGTCAATAGCGAGTTCGCAGAGTTAAGCACCGTATCGAGATATTCCCTTTGCCTTGACTTTAACTCCGTATCGAGGACCAGCTCGGTCATACCTATAATGGCATTCATAGGGGTGCGGATTTCGTGGCTCATGTTGGCAAGAAACTCGCTCTTGGCGGAATTTGCTACCTCAGACGCCTCCTTGGCCTTTTTCAGTGCCTCTTCCACTTCTTTCCGGTTTGTTATATCTTCGTTGACAGACAGGTAGTGAGTGATTACAGCCTCGGCATCTCTTATCGGCGATATCGATATACTGTTCCAGTATAATGTCCCGTCCTTTCGTTTATTCAGCAGTTCACCCTGCCAGACACCACCGGCCTTGATTGTCTCCCATAAGTCTTTGTAAATCTCAGGGTCTGTCTTGCCGGATTTCAGAAAACGCGGGGTTTTGCCTATCGCCTCCTCACGGGTATAGCCTGTCACCTCTACAAACTTAGGGTTTATAAACTCTATTATACCATCGAGGCCGGTTATCGTTACGGCTACGGGGCTTTGTATTATGGCGCTCGAGAGTTTTATCAACTGCGCCTCGGCGTGTTTGCACTCCGTTACGTCGTTAATAAATCCTTCATAATAGAGCGGCTGCCCCATTTCGTTTTTCACGACGCGAATGTTTTGTTCTATTATCAGCTCACTGCCGTCTTTTTTCCTTAAATGGCTGACGAAGTCTTTTATTGACTGCTTGGTTTGCAGAGCCGCCATAAAGCTCTCATACTCTTTTTGCCTGAAATACAGGCAATGCAGTTCGCCGCAAAAAGAAAGAAGCTCTTCTTTGCTTGAATAGCCAAGCATATTGTTAAACGCCGGGTTCACGGATAGGAATTTGCCTTCGGGGGTAAATCGGTAAAACCCGCTGAACATGTTTTCAAATAGTATCTTATAACTCTCTTCAGATGCCTGGAGTTCCTTTGTGCGTTCCCTGACTTTATCTTCGAGTTCTTCGTTAAGGGTTTTCAGCTCAAACTGGGTCTGGATCAACTCCTGGTTTTTTCCGACGGCGTTTTCATATGTCGAAAGAAGGAGATTTAAGATTTGTCTGGGAGTGGATTTGATCTGATATTCCTCTCCCATAAAGGTTATTTTAAGCCCTGCCTCAGGGTCATAGGTCCTTACAGGCGTGGCCGCGTCTTTTATCAGAGATTCTATGCTAAGCAAGAGATAGTGTTCATTATATGGCTTCGTTATATAGAAATCGGCCTTTGCCTGAAGTCCCCTGATAATCTCCTTCGCGTCCGAGAGGGCGGTCAATAAAATTATCGGGATATGTTTGACCGTGTCAAGATTCTTTATCTTATAAGACATCTCAAAGCCGTCCATGCCCGGCATCGCTATATCGCTTACAATTAACGCGGGCATGTGCGCCTGTGCCAAAGACAGGCCCTCTATGCCATCCCTTGCCAGAATGACCTCATAGCCTGCCTGCACCAGCGCGCGCCTTAGCAGCTCTCTCTGGATGGCGCTGTCTTCTACGATAAGAATCTTCATCAGTTATTGCCCGCCTGAATTCTTTTCGATACATTCAATTTTCACCAAAAACCTGCCTATTTTGTTGATGTCAAGGACATATTTCGCCGCGCCCATTTTTATTGCCTGGTCTGGCATTCCGAAGACAATACTGCTGTCTTCGTCTTGTGCAACTGTGACGCCTCCGGCCTGGCTTATAGAGAGCATTCCCTCTGCGCCGTCTCTTCCCATTCCAGTCAGCAAAACCCCTAATACCCCGCCCATGTAGTACTCCGCCAGCGATACCATTGTTACCGTGATTGACGGCTTATGACCGCCATCCGGTGGGTCATCGTTTAGTTGAAAGGCGCCTGACTTGCCGATTTTCAGATGTCTGTCATCCGGGGCAAAGTAAATATTACCCGGGACAGGTCTCTCATTATTTCGGGCTATAGCCACATTCAGTTTACTGTGTCCCTTTAACCAATCAACGAGGCTTACCAGAAATCCCTCGCTGATGTGCTGTATGCAGACAATGGGAATGGAGAAGTTAGCGGGCAGCCCTGTAAATATTTTCTCGAGGGCCTGCGGCCCTCCGGTTGAAGCCCCGATTACAATCATTTTCAAATGTCTGCTTAATGTCTCAATATGGGGAAGTGAACCGCCACTATCGGCGCATGGCTTGGGGATATGTGCCGTTGTCTTTCCAGATGAGGCAATAC
The DNA here is from genome assembly GCA_015233015.1 of Nitrospirota bacterium. Taxonomy (GTDB): domain Bacteria; phylum Nitrospirota; class Thermodesulfovibrionia; order Thermodesulfovibrionales; family Magnetobacteriaceae; genus Magnetominusculus. The sequence continues at coordinate 24,511 of JADFYO010000001.1, forward strand.
CGTGTTTCTTTTGTTTACGAAATGGTACGACCCCTGAGAGGATCTTTATCTTAGTAATTAACTCGGATGAAAACTTGCTCAATTGTCCAGACAGCACCCCGCGCGGCTTGGGAAACACATCTATCGCCCCCGCCTCGAGGAGTTGAAATACGTTTTCTGTCTTGTCTTCACTAACCGAGACGCTTATCACAAGGATAGGAAGCGGGTGTCTGGCCATTACCTCTTTGACAAATTCAAGGCCGTTCATCTGCGGCATATGCAAATCCGTACAGATGACGTTTGGCCTCAGGCGCGGTATCATCTCCAGCGCCTCTTTGCCGTGTCTTGCCGAACCCACCAACTCTATTTCGTCTGATGTCGCCAGTATCCTCGTGAGGACTTCTACCGCTACCGGAGAGTCATCTACTATCAGCACCTTTATGCGCTTAACACCTGTCATATCAACCTTTTCAGCGTATCCAGAAACACCTGTCTGTCAAATGCCGGCTTGCTGATATAGGCATTTGCCCCCACATCCGCGCCCCTTTTCATATCCTCTTCAGAGGACAGCGTCGTAACAAGGATAACTGGCAGCTCTTTGTATTTTTTGTTCTTTCTTATTGTCTCCGTCAGCGTGAGGCCGTCCATGTTCGGCATTTGAACGTCCGAGACAACCGCGTCAAAATTAGCCAACTCCAGCTTTCTCAAGGCGTCCATACCATCTACGCTCACCGTAACATTGTATCCGGCGCCCTCGAGAATGCGTCTCATCTGTGTCCTCGTAGTTATGGAGTCCTCCGCCAGTAAAACCGCGTATGGCATTTCCTGCGCCTCGACCGAATTAAGCGACGCCGAAGTGAAACCCTTGCTCTTTATCGTCTTCAAAATATCGGAAGGGTTTAATACCATACACACCTCACCGGTGCCCAGGATTGTCGAGCCAAGCACATTGCGCACGCTTTTGAGTATCCCGCCGTAGGATTTAACCACAATTTCCTGTTCATCGACAAGGGTATCGACCATAACTCCAAAATTATCGCCGTTCAGCGAAAATACTATACAGGGCAGCTTTTCAGCCGGTGATTGTTTATCGCTGCTTTTGTCAGAGGTGTCTCCTTTGAGTTCAAGGATGTCAGACACATAGACAACTGACATCGGCGTATTGCCGTCAAAGGTGATGGTCTTTTGACCATCCACATTATATACATCTGCCAGGGAGGCCATAAAGGTTGTCTTTACATAATCAATCGGCAGGGCGTATGTCATCCCCGCGGCCTTTACGATAAACACACGTGTCGTAGAAATAGTAATCGGCAGGCTTATGGTTATACTGCATCCCTGCTCAGGAAGCGAATCTACCGAAACCGTGCCCTTGAGGCGCGCAAGTGCCGTCTTTACAACATCCATACCAACGCCCCTGCCGGACATGTCCGTTATTATGGGACTAGTGGTAAAGCCAGGCATAAAGATAAAATTGTACAGCTCCTTAAGCGGCATGACGCTGAGGGTCTCCAACGAGGCCAGCTTGTTTTTTATGGCGGTCTCTTTTATCTTTTCTATATTGAGGCCGCGCCCGTCGTCTATTATTTCTATTACTATGTTTGAGCCCTTCTTGGAGGCCTTTGCGGTGATCGTTCCGGTTCGGCTTTTCCCCCTGCTTAACCGCTCCTCGGGAGCTTCTATGCCATGGTCTATGGAGTTTCTGATAATGTGCATCAGCGGGTCTTTCATCTCCTCGAGGATTCGTTTCTCCGCCTTTGTTTCACCGCCTTCGATTAAGAATTCTATCTCTTTCGATTTTTGATTGGCTAAATCCCTCACCATACGCTTAAAGGGATTAAAGATATTTGACAGGGGAAGGAGCATAAGGGTTCGCGACCTTTCCTCTATTTCCTTGGATATAAACGTAAGCCTGGCGTCGTCTTCATAAATGGCGCTCTTAAGATTATTCAGAATTCCTGAGAACCTCCCGATGTGCATATCAAGATCGTGGTTTTGGTGTTTGTTGGCAGCGGCATTACCGCTTAGTTCTTTTAACAATTTGGTATTCCAGACGTGAACGGTCTCTTCGATATCGTTCAGGCGCTGGTTTATCCGGTTTTTCATAACCAGGAGTTCACCAATATGCATCATAAGGGCGTCCAGCTTATAGGACTCCACGCGGATTGTGCCGATTGTGAATTTTTTACCTTCCTGTGTTATCGCCGAATATTCCTGTTCATGGGGAATCTCCTTATCGCCTTCCTGCGGCTTTTCGACCGGGGCCGCGGCTGTCTCTTCGGTCAGGACAGCTGGCGCAACGGCGGAGATTTCCTGCCGGGATTTGGGCGGAGGCTGATCTTGCGCCGCCATTTCAGCTTCACCTGCCTGCCTTATAACAGGGCATGGCTCTGCGGCTTTGCCGTCCTTAAGTTCGGCAATTACATTGGAGACATTTACCGAGGATGCCTTCCCCGTAACCGCCTCTTCGAGGAGTTCCTTTATTGCGTCGAGACACCTGTAAATGCCGTTGACCATGTCAGGGGAAAGATCTTTCAGGCCGCGCTTTGCCGCGTTTAACATATCTTCTAATGTGTGGCCCAGTATCTCAATCTTATTCAGGCCAAGCTGACGGGCCGAACCCTTCAGACTGTGGGCCTCACGAAACAGCCCCTCCATGAGCGCCTTCATATCGTCAGGGTTTTTCTTCTCCAGCTGCAGAAGCCCCTCTTCGATATTCTGAATATGCTCCTGAGTTTCGGCGTTAAATATCTCTCTGAGTTCCTTATCTTCTATCATTGTCTCTTACACCATTTGTTTCAGGTCTGTGGCTACCTCGTTGAGTTTCAAGATGCCCTGCTTTGTCTGTGTTATGCCCGAGGATGTCTCCTTGACGCTCCTGTTAATGGAGTTCATTGCCTCTACAACCTGTGCAATAGCGGACGACTGCTGCTGGATATTCAGAAATATCTGCTGAATATTCTCCGCTGAACTCTTTATCACCCTCGATAGTTTACCGAATGTATCGGCGGCAACATCGGCCAGTTCCATTTCCTTATCAACTGTCTTTGTGCTTTCCTCGGTTACCATAACGGTAGAATTTGTGGCCTTCTGTATCTCCGTTACGACGGAGTTAATCTCCTCGGCAGATTTCTTGCTCTGCTCGGCAAGTTTGCGTATCTCCATGGCGACGACCGAAAATCCCTTGCCGTGCTCCCCTGCCCTTACGGCCTCAACCGCGGCGTTCATGGCGAGCATCTTGGTCTCGCCGGCGAAGTCAGACACCACATTGGCGATATTCTCAATACGGGTAGTCTTCTCGCTAAGCTGCAGGATCATGGAGGCAGTTGCCTCAACCCGTTCTTTTAGCGAGGTCATACCTTCGAGCATTTCGTTCAGGTTTGCAGCCCCTTCGTTTGCCATAACCATTACATGCTCAGCACCCTCGGCGGCCGTCCTGGCCTGCTCGGCGGACTGCTTAAACGAGGCCGACAGCTCATCCATCGTCGTCGTGGTCTCATTCACCGCTGTTGACTGCTGGGACGCCGTCCTTTCGTGCTGTTCAACGGTAGCAGATATCTCATTTGTTGAAATCGATATGTTGTTGATACTCCTGCTTAACGGTACGCTTATCGAGCGGCTGAACCTCCAGCCGATGACAAAGACACAAATCGTGGTAATCAGCCCAAAAATCAACATGCTATAAAAAAGATGCGTTGTGGTAGTGAGGGCCTCATCCTTTGCAACCTCTGCCACTATCAGCCAATTAAGGCCTTCGATGTCAAGCGGGGAGGCGGTCATTATGACTGGAATATTCAAATAATTCGTAGAAAAAGTACTGATAGTAGATTTGTTGGCCGCCGCTTCTTTTATATTTTTATCGGTTATCGTCAGAAGATTGATAGTTGTATTGAATTTTTTTATCTTATCGATAACCTTTTTATCCAGAGAGGTCTTTTGTATGGCGTTGTAAAAAATATCGGGCAATTGCAACAGATATCTCGAGTCAGTATTCATTTTCATATCGTTAGCTCCTACGATGTAAGTCTCGTCAGTCTTGCCGGAGACCCCTTGGTCTTGCTTCCACTGCTTGTTGCGGGTAGTTATATTGTTTATCTTGTCAATAGGCAGCTGGAATGCAAGAACTCCAATTTTCTTGTCTCCGTCGTAAATAGCCGAGGCTATGAAGCCGGCAGAAGCGCCGTTTGATGGGGCATAGGATTCGAAATCCTCGATTTTTATGAAGTCTCTGTCTTTTGATTTAAGGACGGCGTCAAAGGCCCTGGCCAGATTCGTGTCGCTGTATGGACCGCTAATCAGGCTTGTCGCGAAGTCAAGTTCTTTCATCGTGGTATAAACTATATAGCCGGTGTCAGGTTCTATCAAAAACATATCATAGTAACCAAACTTTTCCACGTATTGGCGAAATATACGCTGGTACTTTTTATGAACGGAACTGTACGAGTTATCGGCGGCGGCAAAATCAAGGTTTTGCTTTTGCCCAACCTTAAAAGGATTTGCCGATATGTACTGATGCTGAAGCATTTTCACCACTTTTTTCTTAGGCCACCATGTGGATATGATATTGTCAGGGACGTCCGTCGTCTTTTCTTTCTGTTCCTGATACCTTGCCATGAGCAGGTCTTCGTTGTATTTCGCATTAGCATCATATTTAACGCTGAATTCCTTTTCTACGTTAAAAAAGGCTGTCGTAAATTCCTTCATCGCATCCACAACCATTATATCCTCTGCAAATGTTACCGAGCGGTATATTATTTGTCTGAAATACTGCTCGATATGGGCCTTCTTTAAATTCATGGTTGAACCGCGATGTCTGAAAGCCGCATCCACTAAGGAATTCTTCGCCTTTATATAAGAATATGTGCCTATGGTAATAAACGGCACCAACCCTATTAATACAAACAAAACAAACAGTTTCTGTTTTAATGTCAACGATACCTTTACATTCATCGATCTTCCTCCCTTATTTTGCAACATTTATCACATAACCTCATTTACTATTAAATTCCCCATGTATAAGATACTCTGCAGGTTTATAACAACGACCGCCCTGCCATCGTAAAGCGTGGTGAACTCAAAGAAATCATTGCTGGCCTGTGCTAAGGCAGCCGGCAGCTCTTTAAACCCGGACATCGGCAGGTACAGTATGTCGCATAGGTTGTCTATGCAAATGCCGACGGTAAAATTATCAATCGACACCACGACGGCAGATTTGATATTCCCTCTGGTCAGCGATAACACGCCCGTAATATCTATCAGCGTCAATATCTCGCCCCTGAGGTTAATATTCCCTACAATGTGGCCTGGGCAGCATGGAACCTGCCTGTATTCGTTAATATTAATAAACTCACGTATCACATCAAGTTCGATTCCAAAAAACTCCCCGCCTGTCTCTACGATAGCAAGCGGCATTAAGTCATCCTCCTGGCCGTCCCTCGAGGTTGAACTTGCAAGGTCTAAGGCCCGCTTGTGGAATACTGCTTTATCTGTCTCCGGCGAGGTGGGACAAAAAAAAGGTTCGGCGTCGGTGCCGACGGCTAAAAAATCCTCAGCGGGTTTATAAACAGGGTCGAATAATTTCTTTTGATTTAGAATCATAATAATATCTTCGTCTATTTTTGCCACTGTTTCGATAAAAAACATGTTTTCTAAAGACAAACTATCGCGGCCATATGTCGGGGCCGGCACAATTGAATCTGGTGGTATTTCATATATATCGATGATCTCATTAACGATAATCCCCATGGGGCTGCCATCGCAGTTAAATATGACCACCTTATCAGTCGTCCTGTACTGGTGCTGGTGCTGGCAGGAGGGGCGTCCAAAACGCACATCGAGGTCCATTAATGGGACAACAGCCCCACGAATGCTGACAAGCCCGGCTATATGCTCAGGGGCCTCGTCAACCTGCTTGAACTCAGGCAAATGGATTATTTCCCGAACCTCAATCGCCGGTACCGCATACGCGAATCTGCCAACCCGGAACGCCAAATAAGATATTGACGACTGCTCTTCCAACGCTATATCCTCATTATTTCTGGCATTTAATGTATATTTTTATGGGATTTTTTTAAGTGTGCCAACAATTCCCCCGCCGTCACGCCGTCGTAAAACTCAACCGCATGACTGGCCGGCAGCCCCTCGAGGATATTTATGGCCGACTCTATCAGTTTCACTCCTCTTTTGGCGTCGCCCTCGTGTTCATATATGGCGCTTAGCTCAACATAGGCCGGTACGCAGCGTCCGTCAAGGTAAATAACCCGTTTAAACATCTCCCTGGCCTCCTCTGTCTTACCCTGTTCTTCGGCTATGTGTGCAAGCATGTAATATGGTTCTGCCATGAGTGAATCAATCCCCATAGCGTTTGTACAGGCGTCAGAGGCGCGCTTTAAATCGCCTGTGTTGGCATAAGCACGTGCAAGGAGGACATGGGCGCCGTGATGTCTCGGATTGTCCATCAGGAACCTTGTAGTTTTTTCTATAGCCAAGGGATATTTCCCCTCCTTGTACAAGCGCTGCGCCTCCACATATAAACTCTCGCCCGGTAATTGCTTTAGTGAAAAACCATCTTTGACCTTACCGTTTGCGGCTGCCGTTTTTGCGTTAATAGTAGTTTTTATTGGCTTACCGATTGTAACATTTTTCTTAATATTTATGATTGATATTTGTTTGGCGGGTTTAAAATTTACAGTCTTTGTCAGGGTGGTTGCTGCTTCTTTGGCCGACTGGTCAATGGAGCGCCTGTAAACGATACTCTGAGGGTAAGTGACGGGGACAAGACCGCCTAACCTGACAGACTGAAGCTCGGCATGACCTGTGAGGAGATACCCGCCCCTGTTAAGCGTCTGGGAGAGTTTTCCCAGGGCCAGGGCAATGTTTTCCGGCTGAAAATAAATAAATACATTTCTGCATATTATCAGGTCTATGTCGCAGATACCGGCGGCGTCAGGTAAGGCGTCCCGTATAAGATTACCCTGCCTGAAGACAACCATGCGGCGCACACGCTCATCCAGTTCATACATGCCCTTGCGCCTTTTGAAATACGCGGTAATAATGGCAGGGTCAACCATTCTGAAAGACCAGTCGCCGTAGATGCCTTTACGTGCCTTTTCGAGGGCGTCTTCGTTGATGTCGGTACCTATTATGGAGACATCCCAGAGGTTTATGTCAGGGAGGAGTTCTAAGACGGTTATTGCCAGTGAATACGGCTCTTCGCCGGTCGAGCAGCCGGCGCTCCAGATGCGAAGTGTCCTTGTGTTCCGGTTGGCGTCGATAATATCCTTAAGCACTGTGTTTCTTATCAGCTGAAATTGCCCCTTATCGCGAAAAAAAAAGCTCTCGCCGGTAGTGATTATCTGGCAAAGCTGTTTCCATTCGTCTTTGCTTTCAGGGGAGTCTCTTTCCAGAAACCTGCAATATTCGTCAACATAGTCAAACCCAAGGTCTTTCATCCTCGCAGTTACGGTTGACTTTAAGTCCTTATCGCCAACGCTCAAACCCGTATGCGCCGAGATAAACTCCTGTATATATGACATTGACAGAGTGTTCATGTTAAGTCTGGCAGCTCACTATTTTTAAAAAAATGATTGTAGAATTGACCTTAACATCAATGTTGACGGTCACCTGTAGTGACCGCTTTAGTAGAATGCCCCTGAGTGTCTGCATATTGTCTTTAATAAATCGGGGCGACCCGATTTGAACGGGCGACCACTCGCACCCCAAGCGAGTGCGCTATCCAGGCTGCGCTACGCCCCGTTATTTCCTTTTATTTTCTTAGTATTAACTGGAGTTCTCTCAGGTGTGACTTTATTTTTTCTATTCGCTGCTTCACCGTCGTCTCTGTGTTGCGTTCCGGCTCTTTCGTCTCAACTATGCCGATAGCCGCGTCAGCATTCTCCTCAAACTTGCCCGATAGTCTCTTTCTCACCCCTTCTATCGTAAATCGCTCATCGTACAATAACCGCTTTATCTCTGTCAGCATCTCTATGTCTTTCTTCTGATACATCCGCTGTTTGGATTTGCCCTTGCGCGGTTTCAGGAAACCGAACTCTGTCTCCCAATATCTCAGCACATACGGCTCAAGGCTGGTAATGCGGCTGACCTCGCCTATTTTATAAAAGAGTTTATGCGGGATATCTTCTTTTTTGGCTTTTTTACCTGTTTCTGCCGCTTGAGTCTTTATCATAAAACCTTACTCCGCACCTCTGCTACTCTACCTTTGCTTTCAAATAGTTACTAGGCTTGAAAGTCACAACCGTCCTCGGCGTAATCTCGATGTCTTCGCCAGTTTTGGGATTGCGCCCCCTGCGCAAACGCTTCTTTCTTACGTTAAAAGTCCCAAACCCGGAAACCTTGATCGACTCACCCTCTGAAAACGTCCTCTTCATAGCATCGAGAATTGTCTCTATGATCTCCTCGGATTCCTTTTTCGGAAGGCCGACATTCTCAAACAGCGAGTTTATTATATCTGCCTTTGTCACGCCGCTATTTCTGCCTTTGCCGCTATTTCTGCCTTTGCCGTTATTTCTGCCTTTGCCGTTATTTCTGCCTTTGCCGTTATTTCTGCCTTTGCCGTTATTTCTGCCTTTGTCATGATTGATTAATATAGCAAACCATCATATTTAATGTCAAGAACTATTTAAAGTATTTTATAGAATTATTTTAATAAAGCGCTTTTCTTTAAGGGATTTTACCCAATCCCTATGTGCCTGTCTGGATTTCTCTTCTATCAGCTTTGCCCTGACCTCGGCAGCCAACTTATCATCTGTGTCTATTGACCTTTTCTCAAGCAGCTGGACTATGTTATACCCGTTTGGCGATACAAAAAGCTGACTTATACTGCCTTCGTTCATCTTTTCTACGATTGTAAGCAGCTCCCTGACCATCTCATCGGCGCCCACAAACCCAAGGTCACCGCCGGAAGACGCGCTTGAGTCGTCTGAATATTTAGAGGCCATCTCCCTGAAATCAGCCCCTTTCATCAACTTGTCATATATATCCTCGGCCTTATTCCGTGACTGTAAATCTTCCTCTTTATCGGCCTTTTTCGCGATTAATATCAACCTTAACTTATACTTTATCTGCCCCGTTGACGACTTCGACGAGTTGGCGCGCCGGGCTATTTCCTCATCGGTAACTATTGCCTTCTCTGCCACAATTACGTTTCCAACCTTTTGCAGCAGGAGCTGTTCGCCCATTCTCTTCCGGTATTCGTCAAATAAAAAACCTTCTTTTTTGAGCGATTCCTTAAGCTGGTCCTTTGTTAACGAGAACTTCCTCATGATATCTTCAATTGCCGCATCAATTTCCCTGTCGGATATGCTTATATGGGCGGCCTCGGCGTACATCAACTGCAGCTTCATTTCTATTAGTTTTTCAAGGAATTCTTTTTCGTATTTTTTCAGAAAGGCGAGGCGTTCTTTATTTGACATATCCCTGACTTTGTCCTTGAGTTCAAACTCCATTGCCTTATACAAGTCGCTCCATGTTATGACTTCTTTATCGATAAGGGCTACTATGCGGTCAAGCATTATGTCGTTGGACTCTGCGGGATTTATAAATATCAGCCCTAATAACAGCAAAAGCAACACTAATGCAGCCTTACTCAGCGCCCAAGTCTTTTTCTCTCGTAAAATAATCCTGCCCAACTCTGCCCCCAACTCTGCCCCCCGTTGCCTTTAATAACCATACACGAATAGGGAATGATGCCATACCCACTGTGATAAAATCAATACTTATTTCTCTGCAAAATATTTATATTCAAAGCGGAACGGGCAGAAGGCCCACTCCGCCTACGGGTTTACCGCGCCACTTATTCCACCTTTCTTATCGGCTTTAAGAGCACCGCTCCAAGAGGCGGCAGCTGCAGGGACAGAGAAAACGGCTTGCCTTGCCACCATATGTGGTCGGCGTAAAATCCGCCCCAGTTCCCCACATTGCTGCCCCAGTATATTTCGGCGTCACTGTTTAGCATTTCCTTGTAAAATCCTTCGAACGGGACGCCTATCCGATAGTTATTCCTTGGCACCGGAGTAAAGTTAAACACACAGATCATTATGTCGTCAGGGTCTTTCCCTTTTCTTATGAACGATACGAGGCTGTTCTGGTAATCTGTGAAATCTATCCACTCAAACCCATGATAGCTGAAATCAACCTCATACATGGATTTTTCTTCCTTATAAAGCGCATTAAGGTCTTTTACGTACCTTAGGAGTTTCTGATGTGGCTCATAATCAAGCAGATGCCAGTCGAGGCTAATGTCAAAATTCCACTCCCGCCACTGGCCAAATTCACTTCCCATGAACATAAGTTTCTTGCCGGGCTGTGCGTACATATATGTGAAGAGCAGTCTGAGGTTTGCGAACTTCTGCCACAAATCCCCCGGCATTTTATCCAGCATGGAGCGCTTTAAATACACGACCTCGTCGTGAGAAAAGACATTTACGAAATTCTCTGTAAAGGCATAGAGAAGGGCAAAGGTCAGATTATTGTGATGGAACCTTCTGTGTACGGGGTCTTTTTGGAAATAGAGCAGGATGTCGTGCATCCATCCCATGTTCCATTTCAGGCTGAATCCAAGCCCTCCGATGTATGTAGGGCGCGAGACCATAGGCCAGGCGGTGGACTCCTCGGCTATTGTCATCACACCGGGGTGGTAGCCGTGCACCAGTTCGTTAAACCGTTTCAGGAAGGCAACTGCCTCAAGGTTTTCGTTTCCGCCGTACTGGTTTGGAACCCAATCGCCGGGTTTCCTCGAATAATCCAGATAGAGCATAGAGGCAACCGCATCGACCCTAAGTCCGTCAAGGTGATACTTGTCAATCCAGAATAAGGCATTGGCTAACAGGAAGTTTTGGACTTCGTTTCTCCCATAATTAAAAATCAGGGTTCCCCAGTCCCTGTGCGCACCCTTGCGGGGGTCTTCGTGCTCATACAGGGCTGTACCGTCAAAATAGGACAGGCCGTGAGAGTCCCTTGGGAAATGTGCAGGAACCCAGTCCATTATCACACCGATCCCGTTTTCGTGGCACTTGTCAACAAAATACATGAAATCGTCGGGAGTTCCGTAGCGGCTCGTAGGAGCAAAATAACCCACTGGCTGATATCCCCATGATGCGTCAAGGGGGTGTTCAGTTACGGGAAGAAGCTGAATATGGGTAAAGTTATTTTCTTTTACATAAGAGACAAGTTTTTCTGCCAGTTCACGATATGTCAGCCACCGGTCATGGTCCTCCGGCACCCTCATCCATGAGCTAAGGTGCACTTCATATGTGCTTAAGGGAGACTCAAGCCAATTTGTCTCCCGCCTTTTTGCAATCCATTCGTTGTCGTTCCACTTGTATTTTTCTATGTCATAAACGATAGAGGCACTGCTTGGCCTGACCTCGGCATAAAACCCGTACGGGTCAGACTTAGTTCCGATATAATCATGATACCTGCCCTTTATCTCAAACTTATAGACATCGCCTTCCCGCATCTCCGGGACAAACAACTCCCATATGCCGTGCGGTTCTCTTATGCGCATGGGATTCGCCCTTCCATCCCAGTTGTTGAAATCTCCTACTACGCTGACCCTTAGGGCATTAGGCGCCCATACGGCAAAAAACACGCCCTCAATATTGTTTATCGTCACTACATGTGCGCCAAGTTTTTCGTACTTCTTATAATGTGTGCCCTCGTCCATCAAATGAAGGTCAAAATCGGTCAATACCGGCAGAAACGTATATGGATCAATGAATTCACGCACCCTGTCATCTTCGTATTTAGCCTTTAATTTATATGGAAATATCTCGGTTACCGTCTCAGCAATGGCCTCAAAAAAGCCTTCCTGCCGTATTTTTGTAGCGGCATATACTTTTTTTACCTTATCCGTCCTTACTACAAATAACTCTTTTACACCAGGAAGAAACGCCCTTACCACTATGGCGTCATTATTGTTAAACTTAATGGGATGTGCCCCCAGTACAGCAAACGGATCAGAGTGAACCGCCTGTACTATCATGTCTATCTGCTCGTTAATATTCATTCATAGCCTCCTCGTTATCTTCCCGGTTATCGATTATATGCCGGTCATCGATTATATTAAGTTATCAGTTAACGGTTCAACACAAAACCGCCCCATGGGAATATTACCTTATAAAACAATATTTTGTCAACCTGCCAAACTAATGCACTTGTCTGTGTCATTTGCTTATCAGTATAAGAACCGATCTCGCAGACACATCGTAAAATTTCTGTTCGTTCAGCACTACCTCCTCGCCCACGTCTTCTATATCATGCGGCGGGGCGAGATTGGTATCCACAACCCTGTACCACTTTTTGTAGTGTGGAAGGACAGGCAGTTCAAATCGTAATTGCTCGTAGAAGGAGTTCATAATCAGGTAAACATCACTATCATCTGGAGCGCCCGATTGCAGCATAGCCAGAGTTCTCGAGTGAACATCGAGGTCTGGTTCGTCGAGTTTAACGCCATGCCACGTCACTGAACCCATCCCATTTTCCTGAAACGTCTCGCGCTTTAACAAAGACTGCTTTTTTCTGAACCTGATAAATAATCTGAAAAACCTGACAAGGTCTGCATTTTTCTCCGTCAATTTCCAATCGACCCAGCTTATTTCGTTGTCCTGGCAGTAGGCGTTATTGTTGCCCTGCTGAGAACGCCCCATTTCATCGCCGCCAAGTATCATCGGCACCCCGTGGGAGAAGAGTAAAATTGCCGCAAGATTTTTCATTTGTCTCATTCGCAGATTATTAATATCCCATGAATCGGTATGTCCTTCCCGGCCGCAGTTCCAGCTATGATTGTCATCCGAACCGTCTCTATTATCTTCACCGTTGATCTCATTATGTTTCCTGTTGTATGAGACAAGGTCTTTCAGAGTAAACCCATCGTGGCTCGTTATGAAATTTATACTATGATAGGGTTCGCGCCCTCCCTTTTCATAGAGGTCAGGGGAGCCGGTGAGCCTTTTCATCAAAGCCGGTACGAGACCGTTTTCACCTCTGACAAAGCGTCTTATATCGTCGCGAAACTTACCGTTCCACTCTGCCCATCGGCCCCAGTTGGGGAATGTGCCTACCTGATAGAGGCCGGCGGCGTCCCATGCCTCCGCTATCAGTTTTGTAGTGGCAAGTATAGGGTCGGCCGCAATCCTCTCCAGAAGGGGTGGATTTTGTAGCACCGTACCGTCGCGGCCTCTACCCAATATTGAGGCCAGGTCAAACCTGAAGCCGTCAACATGCATCTCCATCACCCAGTATCTAAGGCAGTCCACTATCATATTACGTACCACGGGGTGGTTGCAATTTACCGTGTTGCCGCAGCCGGAGTAATTGTGGTAATCGCCCGTTATGGGGTCAACTATATAGTAAATCGAGTTGTCAATCCCTTTAAATGAGAATGTCGGGCCCATCTCATTACCCTCTGCCGTGTGATTGAACACGACATCTAGAATGACCTCTATGCCGGCCTCATGGAATTTCTTAACCATCGACTTAAATTCCATGACCTGTCGGCCATTTGTGCCGTTGGCGGCGTATGACGCCTTGGGCGCGAAAAAAGATATGGGCTGGTAACCCCAGAGATTCATAAGACGCTGCCCGCTCAGGGGATTTACCCTGTCAGAGTCCATCTCCTCAAACTCCGTAATAGGGAGAAGCTCAACGGCCGTTATGCCTAATTCTTTCAGATATGGAATCTTCTCGATAATACCGGCATATGTGCCAGGATTTTCCACCCCTGACGAGGGATGCCGCGTAAAGCCGCGCACGTGAAGTTCGTATATTATTGAATCCTTTAAGGGAATATTCAGCGGTTTGTCGTAACCCCAGTCGAAATCATCGTCTATGATGACAGAACGGCGCTCATTTATGATGGCTTTACTTTTTTCGTCGCCGCGCCGGCTATAGATAGTTCCCCACTGCGAAGCCCCGGAGGTGGCCTTTGCGTATGGATCTAATAGCGGCACTTTGCTGTTAAATCTGTGACGCACTGCGTCCTCCTTTGAGTTTCTTCCCATCCGGTAGCAATACCGCGCCGTGGGATGAAGACCGAGCAGGAATACGTGCCATACGTCGCCTGTTTTGTTGTAAGACGGATTTAGGATTATCTCTGCCTCCGGCTCTCGTACCCCTGTCTTGAAAATCACAAGGGTCACGTATTCGGCGTGTTTTGAAAACACTGCTAAATTCACTCCATTACGCATTAGTGTCGCGCCAAGATAGGCCGGAGTACCTCTGTAGATTTCTATATTACCTATTTTTGACAGTAAGTTATCCTTTTTCAGATCTTTCATTGTTAATTAATCCATCCTCTGTTTATTAATATAGTTCAAAATGAGCGCCAGCGGCGCTCACCAATCAGGCCATTCACATAGTTGTTATACTCATCATAGTTTATTACCGTCTCAAGATTGTCTTTCATCCTGTATGCCCAGTTTTTTAGCGTTACCGTACCTGGGATGTTTATCCTCTCCTGTTCATAGTCTTTTGTGCGCAGGTTGTAGTAGAGCGACAGCAGGTCCTGAAAAGGGAAAATTGCAAGTGTCGAGTTAGAGTTTAAGTTGCGCCTTATTATCGTTGCAGCTAATTCGGTCGTCAGGTATTTGGGGCACTCTCCGCTCATCCCGATAGTGTTGTAATACTGGTTTCTGTCCCAGCCGACTTCTTCCCACCAGCCGCGCAGTGTAGATGTGTCATGCACCGATGGCGAGCATACTGAGAGCCGCGGGTAGTTGGATGTGTCTATGTATGGGGCGTCGGGCTGGTAATAGTCTCTTGCCCAGCGCTCTACTTTGAGGCTCAGTATCTTTAGTTCTTCCAGAACCTCTGGAACGCACGCCGGCGTTGCGCCAAGGTCTTCGGCACAAACCAGCATATCCGTCGTTTCGCACATCATATTCAGGAGTTTTACGGCATTTTTTCGCCATAAATCATCCTGTTCACCTGCGTTTGCATCAACGAGTTCCCTTAAACGCCTGCGTTCGTCCTCTGTCATATTGTTAAATGTCATCGTCTTGTAGTAATACCATGCGGGCTGGTAGGCGCTGCCTGTGTCAATCAGGATTCTATTGTGATATAGTTCCGAGAGTTTATCCCTGATGGACTGGTCTTCGTGCAGCGCTGCGATTGCCCTTTCACCTTCTATTGATTTTGCAAAGGCCAGATGGCCGGAGGCTGTAGTCTCGAAATATTTATTTATTACGTCCTCAGATGCGTTGCCAAAGAGGCTCGTCACATATGACCTCGTAAATACCGGATGGACAAAGGTTTTAATTCTTTCTTCATCGAAGCCGTATTTTTTCAGTTCTGCCTTCTTTATTGGAACCGCCGGACTGAAAAACCCAAGTATGCCGGTTTGTTCTTTTTCAGGGATCCCCCAAATGCGGAAAAATCCCAGTACATGGTCTATGCGATAGGCATGATAGAACTTTGACGCCTGCTTAAGCCTTTGGCGCCACCATGTGTAGTCTTCTTTTTCCAGTACGTCCCATTTATAGCACGGGAATCCCCAGTTCTGACCTTTTTCCGAAAACATGTCGGGCGGCGCCCCTGCCCTCATGCCGAGGTCGAAGTATTTCCTTTCGGCCCAAACATCGGCACTGTCTTCATTTATCATTATCGGGATATCGCCTTTTAACCGAATCCCCATGAATTCAAGCGCCTGTGCGGCCCGCTTCAGCTGCTTTTCAAGCTCAAACTGTACCCATGCATAAAATAACACCTCGTCCTGCTGGTTAGTCCAATAGGCGTAGATTTCCCCTGCCTTAGGGTCTTTCATCGTTGTCCATCCCTTCCACCAGTTTTGCTTGTGAATGTCCTTAAGGCAGCGATAGACACAATAGTGTTTTACCCACGCATTGGAATCTATCCATGTGCTGAGCGTCCTGTCTTTTTTAATGTAATCAATGTTGTCAGCATATATCTTTTTGAGAATAGTCTCTTTAAAATGCCTCACGGCGGAATAATCGACAAGTTCAAGTGCGTTAAGGCGTGAAGCGGCCGCCCTGATTTCCTCTTTATTGTCCTCTGTGAAAACCCTGACTGAAGACGCCAGCTCCCCAAGCCGTATATAGACGGGATGGAGCGCGAAGGCGCTGATGGCGTTATAGGGGGAGGCGTCTGTCCCGGTATCGTTAACCGGCAAAATCTGAATGACATCAAGCCCAGCCTTCTTACACCATGACCCCATCTTTATTAAATCAAGGAATTCGCCTATCCCACAGCCCTCCTCCGTCCTTATCGAAAACACAGGTATTGCCACTCCTGTGAGAAAGCGCGTTATGCTGCCGAACTTCATAGCTATACCCCCTTGTTGTTGTTTTTTAAAAACCCATTTTTAAAAACAGATTTTCTATGGATTAAGTACATATCTAACGAGATATATAATTTCTGGCTGAATTATAATATAAATCCCGTTATATAATAAAGGGGGTGGGGGCGGCTTTTTTATCTCACCCTCTTAAAGCGGCAAAATACAAACTTCTGCTTCTCATTCGCTGGCGTAATATGTTCTATACCGATAGATTCTATCAGAGTAAAAAAATCACTGCCAAACTCATTATGAAGCGTCTGAGGGCTATACCTTACCACATCTAACCCGCTGCATTTCAACGGGCCGTCTATCGAGAATGTTGCAACGATAATGTGTCCGCCCATCTTCAATGATTGTTTGACGGCATCGATGTATCTTTTTCTGTCTTGCGCTCCGGCAAGAAAATGAAAGACCGCCCTATCGTGCCAGACGTCATAGTCTTCAGTTAGGCTTACATCCATAATATCAGCCTCAATCCACTTTACGTCGTTGGCCTTATCCCCAAGCCTCTCCTTTGCCATCTCTAAAGCCGAGGGGGCTATGTCAAGGACGGTTATCCTTCGATATCCATTTCTCAGCAGGTGCTCTGCGAGGCTTGACGTGCCTCCTCCGACATCTATAATATTGGCGTCAGGCCCAACCCCTGTGGCGTCAATCATATCAAACGACACCACTGGATACTTCTCATACCAGCTTAGCTTGTCCGGCTGCTTGTTTTTGTAAACGTTGTCCCAGTGTTTTTTACGTTCGTTGTGGTTATTCATTATACCATCTCCACTAATACCAAGTTGCAAACATATGAGTAATTTTGTCATTCCTGCGAAACATACATGAATAGGGTCAATATTCGCCCCCGCCCATGAAAATTGAGATGCCCTACTGCTAACATTTTCTCATTTCACGGTAAAGCAGGAATCCAGTTTTTCGGAAAACAGCGTAAGGACTGGATTCCAGCTCGTAGGCTGGAATGACAGACCTGGGAAAATCTTGTTACTTCTATGAACACAACTTGGTATTCTGATGCGGCAAACTGAATCAACAACTACGGGATTAAGCCCTGTCTCCGACAGAGAGCCGGCAGCTCATCCTGCCGGCAGTACTCTGATGGGGGTTTCCTGACGCTTACTCATGTTTATTATCATCATCATATATGTCCTTAAATATATTCGAACAGTTCTTAAATGCCTCCAGCACTTTGGGATCAAAATGACTGGGCATGGTTCTTCCATCACCAATGGTCAATATCTCATACGTCTTTTCATGTCCGAATGACGGCTTGTAGGGTCTGCTTGTCATCAGGGCGTCGTACTGGTCACAGATATTTACTATTCTCGCTTCCAGTATGATCTCTTCACCTATCAACCCGCGGGGATAGCCGCTGCCATCAAATCTCTCATGGTGGCTTAGTGCCACTTCCGCCGCCAGCCTTATCAGCTCATTGTTTGATCCTTTTAATATTTCGGCACCAATTGTTGTATGGGTCTTTATCAGATTAAATTCCTCATTCGTTAGTTTTTCAGTTTTTAACAGGACACTTTCCGGGATGCCTATCTTTCCGACATCATGCAGAGGGCTGCTAAAGGCTATCTTATCGACAAAATCCCTGGGCATTCCCAATTCCTCGGCAAGAACGACTGAGTACTGCTTAACCCTTACTATATGCGTGCCTGTCTCCTGATCTTTATACTCTGACGCCTTTATCAGGCGAAACATGATTTCGTTGTTTAATTCTGTAATCTTGCCGAACGCTTCCTTTAATTCTCTTGTTTTGAGCAATACCTCTTGTTCCAACTGCTTTTTGTAACGTTTTTCAATATTCAATAAACGGCTGAAACGCATTCCACGCCCTACTGCTAAGAGGAAATCTTCAGGCTTGAACGGTTTCAATAAAAAATCATATGCCCCTCTTCTGATGGCGTCTATGGCCGCCGGCAGCTCCGCATACGCCGTCATAAGGATTACCGGCTCTTCCATTCCCCTTTTTCTCATCTCCGCTATTATTTCCAGCCCCGTGATATTTGGCATTCTGATGTCGGTTATTATCAGGTCATATACCCCGGCTATAATTCTTTCTAACGCGGCCTTGCTCTCCTGCTCAATCTCTACATCATAACCTTCCACCTTTAAAATCATCATAGACGATTTAAGCATCGATTTGTCGTCGTCAATAACAAGTATTTTTCCCTTTGTGTTTATCAATTAATTATTTCCTTAATCATCGTTAACAACTTATCTACGTCAATCGGCTTTGTTATGTAACTAAACTTCTCCTCTTTTATCAGTTTATTCTCTAAATAGACATCTGTATATCCGCTTATGAAGATAACCCTGGCGTCTTTGTTCATTTTAATTATTGTATCATATGCCGCTTTCCCATTCATCTTTGGCATTATAATATCCATTATTATTAAATCTATACTGTTTTCACTGTACAATTTTACAGCCTCTTCACCATCGACAGCAGTTATCACCTCATAGCCCGCCCGTCTTAACAAGCGGGAGGCAGCTTGTCTCAAAGACTCGTCATCTTCGGCAATGAGAATGCGCCCACTTCCAAGAGCTGGCTCACAACTGAGCAATGCCGCTTCGTTTGTTATAAAATTATCGGTCAAAGGGATATAAATCTGAAAGGTTGTCCCTTGGTTTAATTCACTTTTTACATGTATATACCCTTTGTGCTGTTTTACAATTCCATAGACAGTAGATAATCCAAGCCCGGTTCCTTTTCCCACTTCTTTTGTAGTGAAAAATGGATCGAAGATATTTCTGATTATCTCACCATCCATTCCCGTGCCGGTATCTGTAACGCTTATCAGGGCATAATCATGCGCCTTCTCCACGCTTTGCAATTTTTTAAAGATTTCGTTAGCTTTAACTTTTTTCAAACTAATCAATAATTTACCGCCGGCAGCCATAGCATCCCTCGCGTTAGCGGCTAAATTCATAAGCATCATCTCTATCTGGTTGACATCGGCATCTATGGGAAGCTCATTGTCAGAGATACTAATCTCTAATTCAATATCTTCACCAATCAGATTGATTAAGAGCATCTTCATTTTATGAATTATATCGACAAGATTTACAGTGTGAAATTCAAACGCATGTTTTCTGCTGAATACCAGCAGACTTTTTGTAAGATTTGCCGCCCTTACTGCAGCCGCCTGAATCTCATCTACAAACACCTGCAACTCATCGCTGGTTATATCTTTTATTTTTCTTTTTATCAAATACACATAGTTTATAATCGTTGCGATTATATTATTAAAATCATGGGCTACACCGCCGGCAAGCTGCCCTATCGACTCCATCTTCTGGGCGTGGCGCAGTTCCTGTTCAACTAATCTTCTTTCGGTTATGTCAACAACTCCTGCGACTGCCCCATCATAAGCGCCAGACTCATTAAATATGGGCGACAGATCTACCATTGTGTATAGTTTGGTACCATCTCTTTTAGTAAATCTAAGCTCTACCTGTTCCTTTTTCCCTTCCCGCAAATTTTTTCTTATGTCTATTAATAAAGGCGCATCTGCCTCGTCAATATATTCTTGTGCTTTATGCCCAATTATTTCCCCGGCGGTGTAACCAAGCATCTCAGCCATCGCCGGATTTACATATATAGTGGAACCATCTTTATCAAAAACACATATGCCGGCGTGGTGAAGCTCAACCAATTGGCGGGATCTCTTTTCACTCTTTTTAAGTTTACGTTCCGCCGCTTTCGCTGTTGTCACATCACGAAAACTCCATACCCTTCCAAGTATATCGTCGTCCATTTTTTGCGGCTGTGAGTATCGATCAAATATCCTTCCATCCTTAAATTCTATAGTATCAAAACTCGATTCCGAAGGTTTTCCATAAAGTTCCTTTACTTTTGTGATAAACTCCTCCGGTTTGCTTAACTGTTCAAGCGCGAAAGGCAAAACCGCATCGTCGTCTTTGGTCGATAATAATGACTCAGGTATATGCCACATATCTGCGAATTTTTTATTGTAGAAAGTTATCTTTCCTTCTCTGTCCACGACAAGGATTCCGTCGGCAGTTGATTCGAGGGTTGAGATAAGAAGTGATTTTGTTCTATTATGAAGATATCGCTCCGCGTACTCGCAATCTTCTAACATCTGCCTCATAATCAACAACTCATCTATCAACTGTTCGTTAGTCTTGTCTTTATCTTCCATTTATTCCTCTCTTTGCATGATATGGCGCACTAAAATTGACTTCGCAGCTAAATCCGCAAATAAAAAAACTGGATTCCTGCTTTCGCAGGAATGACAAATTATGGTGTGTATTCGTCCAGTCCTGTCTGTCATTTGTCCTTTCCTGTCTGTCATTCGCACTGTCCTGTCTGTCATTCCTGCGAAACATACATGAATAGGGTCAATATTCGCCCCCGCCCATGAAAATTGAGATGCCCTACTGCTAACATTTTCTCATTTCACGGTAAAGCAGGAATCCAGAGGAGGTTTGAGGAAACTCACTATCTTCTGTTCAATCTCTAGAATCATCACCTTCTCACACCCAACGCTATAATAAACTCAGCCCCGCCTTCTACATTTCTCACCGTCAGGCTGCCGCCCATATTCGTCTCTATAATCGTTTTTGACATATACAGCCCTATCCCTGTGCCTTCTTTTCCTTTTGTCGAATAGTAGGGCTTGAACATGTTCTCTAACCCATTTTCTGTAATGCCGCCTCCATTATCTCTTATTGAAATTATTACCTTATCTCTTTCTTCATTATTGCAAACACTAATTGCAATCAGCCCATGAAACGTTTTATCGGCTTTTCTTTTTAAAGTAATAGCGTCTTTTGCATTATTCAGAATGTTAAGCATCACCTGATTAAACTCATTAGGATATCCCACTGTGGATATTAGTGAATCTCTCTCTGTTATCATAGAAATATCGACACCGGCATTCTTAAACATCTGTTCAAACATCGAGAGCAGCCCTTCTATGGTCATTTTCACATCGAACTGTACTTTTCCCTTTGACGGCTTAAAGAAGTTTCTGAAATCGTCTATTGTTTTTGCCATAAACGTTATTTGAGTCATTGTCGTATCGACAGAACTTTTCAAATACTCATCAGTTAGTTCGCCGTAGTCGTAAACCTCTTTTATATCCTGAACGATAATGCTGATAGCATTCAGAGGATGCCTCCATTGATGCGCTATAAGCCCTATCATCTCACCCACTGCCGCCATTTTGGATTGCTGAATCAATATTTGCTCATTCTGCCGCCCTTTCTCGGTTTCATTTGCTACCATTTTTTCAAGATTGGCATTCAATTGTTTCAGTTCCCTTTCCATTGTCTTACGCTGCGTTATATCTATCATGGCAGCTATCGAACCTGCATACTCTTCACCTTCAATTACTGGCGCTGCCTCGACCATCAGATATATTGGCGTCCCGTCCTTTTTTATGAACTCAAACTCATAACTTTCCTGAATACCCTGCCTCCTGCGCTCCAGCCTTTCTTTCATATCCTCAACCCTGGCTTCATCCATAAAGTCAAACAGGTGTCTGCCGGTCATCTCTTCGGTTTTATAGCCCAGCATATCGGCCATCGCAGGATTCACATACCTTGTATATCCATCCTGATCGAAAGCACATATGCCGGCGTGGTGAAGTTCAACCAATTGACGGTACTTAGCCTCGCTTTCTCTCAGCTTAATCTCAGTATGTTTTTTTTCCGTTATATCCTCAACCATCGATATGTGGTAAGTCGGCGCATCTTCACTAGTCCATAACAGGACGCATTTCATATTAACCCATACAATATTACCGTTTTTGTGTATGTAGCGTTTTTCCATTGTAATCACATCTGTTTCACCGTTTATGAGACGTTTTATGTTAATTAAGTCTGCCTTAATATCCTCTTCATATGTTATCTCCTGAAATGTCTGATTTAACATCTCTTCACACACATATCCTGTTATTTCACAGTATTTTTTATTAATTTGTACAATATGGCCTGTATAGGAGTTGATAATTGCTATTCCTACGGGGGATTGTTCAAAGATTTGCAGCTGCCTCCGCTGGCTCTCTTTTAACTGGAACTCTATATTTTTACGGAACGCGATCTCTTTTTCCAGAACTTCAGCATGTTCTTCTATATGCTTCTTATAAGTTTTTTCAATATTCAGCAAACGGCTAAACCGAATCCCCCGTTCTACCGCCGAAATGAAATCTTCAGGTTTGAATGGTTTAAGCAAAAAGTCGAACGCCCCTTTTCTGATTGCATCTATTGCCGCCGGCAGCTCCGCATAGGCTGTTATCAATATTACGAGTTCCTCCAACCCTGCCCTTCTCATCTGTTCTATCAGTTCTAAACCAGTAATGTCCGGCATCCTGATGTCGCTTACTATTAAGTCATATTTCACTGCATGGATTCTCTCTAATGCCGCCCTGCTCTCTGGCTCAACATCTACCTCATAACCCTCCGCTTTTAAAATCGTCATCGATGATATAAGCAAAGACTTGTCGTCATCTACAATAAGGATTTTCCCTTTTGGAGCGTTCAGCAATTTAATATCTCCTTAGTAATACCAAAAACACGCTGTCAATCAGACTGTCTCAGATTCGCTTATACCCAATGTTATCATAAACTCCGCCCCTTCATCTACATTTTTAACCGTCAATGTGCCGCCCATATTTGTCTCTATTATGGTTTTCGACATATACAGCCCTATTCCTGTGCCTTGGTCCCCTTTTGTCGTATAGTAGGGGTCAAAGATTTTCTCTATTATTTGTTCTGGTATGCCGCCGCCGTTATCACGCATAGACACAATAACCTTGTCCAGCTGTTCATTATTGCTAAGGTTGATTTCAATCAGCCCCGTTATTATATTGCCAGCGTCTCTTTTTGAAGTAATAGCGTCTTTGGCGTTATTCATGATGTTGAGGACCACCTGTTTAAACTCATTGGGATATCCCTCTGTAAACATTATCGCATCCTGCCAGGTTTCAAATGAAATATCCACATCACTTTTCTTAAATATATGTGAGAACATTGCGAGAAGCTCTTCTATGGCAACTGTTATATTGAACCGGACCCTTTCCTTTGACGGCTTGAAAAAGTTCTTGAAATCCTCTATCGTCTTTGACATAAAATACACTTGTTTCATGGTTGTATCGACAGAATTATTTATATATAACTCGTCGAGTTCTCCGTAGATATAGGCCTGTTTTATGTCCTGCACTATCATACCTACGGCGTTCAGAGGCTGCCTCCATTGGTGGGCTATCAGTCCTATCATCTCGCCCATCGACGCCATTTTGGATTGCTGGATCAGCAGTTGCTCATTTCGCTGCCTTTTTTGTATCTCTTCCGTTACCAATTCCATAAGGTGGTCATTCAATCTTTTTAACTGCAATTCCATCCTCTTACGTTGTGTTATGTCCCGAATTGCTACCAATCTGATTCTATGTCCTTCATATTCCATGTTCCTACCGCACACTTCGACACTTATTATAGTACCGTCCTTTTTCAGGCAATCCAATTCGTATGGTTTATCATATCCCTCCGAAACATGCTTCCTGATTATCTCACGGTATTGCGGGGTTACAGTGTCAAACACCGAAATGCCGAGGACCTCTCCCTCGTCGCAGCCAAACATCTCGGCAAGCCGTTTATTGGCGTCTATAATTCGTCCATTTTCTGTAATGGATATCCCTTCGAAGGATGCCTCTAATAGCAGAGCCAACCTTTTCTCAGCCGTACGCCGGGCGGCAACCTCGATGAGGAGTTCCTCTTCCATTCT
This sequence comes from Nitrospirota bacterium, assembly GCA_015233015.1. GTDB lineage: Bacteria > Nitrospirota > Thermodesulfovibrionia > Thermodesulfovibrionales > Magnetobacteriaceae > Magnetominusculus. Next base: position 48,564 of record JADFYO010000001.1, read on the forward strand.
TTTACGTTCGGTGATATCGGTAGCTATGCCGCATACGCCGTATATTTGACCTTGCATATCAAACATGGGAAATTTTACGGAAATGTATGTGTGTACACCGTCATCATGCTGAACGAGTTCGTCAAAGTTTAAAGGCGCTTTCTTTTTTTCCACTTCGATGTCATGTGCCCTGAAATTATCAGCCTGCTCCCGTGGAAAGATATCATAATCTGTCATACCAACAACGCCTTCCTTAGTTACATGAAAAAGCGTCTCATATTGGCTATTTATTAATATATATCTGCCTTGCAGATCTTTCAGAAAAACAACGGCGGTTGTGCAGTTTATTATCGACTGGAGCTGCGTGCGAGCTTCTTCCAGTTTTGTCTCTAAGTTTTTTCGCCTGGTGATGTCCTGATTGGATCCCCTCAATTTCAGTAACTTACCGGAAGCATCCAATATAGGCTCTCCAATAACGCAAAGGATCTTTTCAGTCTCATCAGACATGCAAAGGCGTATCTCTAGCTCATAAGATTTATGTAGTTCAATTGATTCTCTTACAGTATCGTCAAAACGCTGCCAGTCATCGGGGTGAATATAGTTACTGAGATCGGAATAAGAGAGCGGGCCTAACTTTGGATCTACACCCCATATATTGTACATTTCTAATGACCATTTCGGTTGCCGGGTCACAGGGTCATATGTCCATGTACCGAATTTTGCCTTACTTTGTGCCTCTATTACGTCACGTTCACTTTCTTTAAGTACTTCTGCCATCCGTTTCTTATCTGTTATATCCTCAACTATGGTAAGGTTTAACTCAGGTTGATTTGATCCTACATACAATGGAATAGCTGTAAGGCTGACCCATACTATTTTTGAATTCTTGTGAATATATCTTTTCTCCATACTAAAGACTGGTATATCGCCTCTGTGCAAAAGTTTCAACCCATCCATATGCTGCTGAATATCGCCGGGATGCGTAATATCCTGAAATCTTGAGCTTAGCAACTCATCGCTGGAATAACCGGTAATATTGCTGTACTCCTGATTAACCTGAACAAATTCACAGGTAGCCGCCTCTGTAATTGCAACTCCAATCGGAGCTTTCTCAAAGATAATCCTGAATCTGTGCTCGCTTTCTTTAAGTCTCTCATCTACCTCTTTTCTCTCTAAAGCCACGGCATATATCGACGCCAGCTGTCTGATGACAGACAAATCCCTGTCTGTATAATCCCTCGTGGAATTAGCCAGTGCAATTTGCCCGATTATCATGCCGCCTGATTTCACACAAACCGATAAGAAGTTTTTAATCTCAACATGTCCGGGCGGCGCACTTGCCTTATAGTACTTATGTTCTTTTGGCGAGTTGGTGAAAAAATCCTCTCCCGTATTTAAGGAATGTCCCCACATGGAGTTATATCCATCCGGGCCTTTAGGAAATCGAACAGCTTGCTGCGCCATTGCAACCTTACATTCATTGACCATCATACCCGTAAGAGTATAAGCGGCGTTATCGCCGTTTTCATCTATAATCGACACGTAGCCATGTGCACTTTCGGTAAGTATTAACGATTCATCATGTACTATTCTTGAAATGTCGTATTTATCATTCTTTAAGTCTAAAAGGGCTTCAGTTACCTTAGTAATTGAAGATTGAAGAGCAAGTTCCTGTCTTAATGCATCCATCAATTGTTCACTACCCGATATATTATGCCGCAAGTTCTCCGTCATTTCCTGAAACGCCTGAGAAAGCTGACCAACTTCGTCCTTTGCCGAAACCTCTATGGTTACATCAAAATTGCCCGAACCTATTTCTTTGGCTGCCTTTAACAGCCTCGATATTGGAAGGGTTATCATTCGAGTAAAGACAAACGATAGTACAGCACTCAACAGTATTGCCATAACCAAAATAGCAAATAAGATATGCCTGTATCTATAGTTCGATTCCAGAACGCTTTCATAGAGCGAGAATGCATCGTTAGAGGCGGCGTTAACAGCTTCCTGTAGTAACTTCTCATTCTCCGCAGCATTTCTATCTATTTTAGAATCTAATAACTTTAACGCCTCAGCCCTCTTACCCTGTAACAGAAGATTAAAATAATCATCGTTAAGTGAAATATATTCCTCATAATGGCTGCGAATGTGTTTTCTTATTAAATTCTTATCGCCTGAATACAGATTTTCCACGACCGTCAGATCGTACATTATTTCAGATTCAACAGACGACACCTGTAATTTAGTTTTCACAGTTTCATCCTTAGTATCCTGTGAATATGCCTTTCTTAACAGAAGTCTGATTTTGTAAGTATTTGCATTGATTGATAGTAACTTACTTTTAACCATGAACGGACGCTCGTAGAGATTCCTCATTTGATCCGTAGAATGGTTTAGTTTGCCTATCGAAAATAGTGACAGCAACATGAAAATAAATAATATGAGCAGGTATCCTAAGACAATACGAGAGCCTATCTTCAGATTCCTAATCACTGACGCCTCCTCACCATCTACGTTATAACGCCATGCCGGCTTCAACAAATGCCGCAAATCCACAATGAATTATACTGGTATTACATTTGTTTAGAATGAAACCGTATCTGTTTGAGAACAACGCCATAAACAGGCCGACAACCCCCTGCAACAACCGCCCTTAGCGGATTATAACATACATTACGCCATAAACACAATTTTTTTACATAGGCCACAGTCAGAGGCCGTTACTTCTCCATGACGTTTTCTTTCTGGCGGGTCTTCGGCACATACCATTTCGGCAGATTATAGCCTATGCCGATTGTGGTGGGTGTAATCCCCATGAACTTCTTATTCACTACGACGAGGGAGTCGGGGACATAGAGAAACACGTATGGGAGTTCGTCGGCAAGGATGTCCTGAATTTTATAGTATGCCGCCTTGCGCTTTTCGATGTCAAAGGTGCGCCTTCCTGTCTCAAGCAGTTCATCGACCTCGGTGTTGGCATAACTTACGAAATTAAACTCCTTCTCTTTTGTCTTGCTGGAGTGCCAGATGTCGTACTGGTCGCCGTCCATCCCAATTCCCCAGCCGAGGATTACGGCGTCAAACCGCTTTTTATCGATAAATTCGTTTAAGAAGGTGCTCCACTCAAGGGCGCGAATATGGACCCTTATGCCGACTTGCTTTAGTTTCCACTGGATAATGGCGGCTGTTTTCATCCTGAGGGGATTGCCCATATTCGTGAGAATGGTAAACTCAAACGGGACGCCGTCCTTCATCAAAACACCGCCGCTGTCCTTCCAGCCAGCCTCGGCAAGCAGAGACTTTGCCTTTTCGGGATTAAACTGATACTTCTTTACGTTTGGATTATACGGCCATGTGTTCGGCACATACGGGCCGGTTGACGGTGTGGCAAGCCCATAGAGCACGATGTCAATTATCTCATCTTTATCTATCGCGTGGGCAATTGCCTGCCGCACCCTCTTATCTGCGAAAAACCGGTGTTTCAGGTTAAAGCCCAGATACGTATAGGAGAAGACCGGATAGCGGTATTTATTAAAATTGGCATTAAAATATTCGGAGTTAGTCTGCCTCTTATATTGAATAGGCGTAACCCCCATGAGGTCAACCTCCCCGGCCTGAAGCGCCATGAACATTGTGGATTGGTCAGGGATGACCCTGTAAACATATTTATCTAAATACGGGCGGCCTTCGAAATAGTCGTGATTTGACGAGAGCGTAAGCTCCTGCCCGGAAACCCATGTATCTAGTTTAAACGGCCCCATACCGACGGGTTTTCTTACCAACGGGGTCTTGGTTATTTCAACGCCGCTAAGGAGATGTTTTGGCATCACGACAAGATTCCCCCAGCTGTTGAGCGCCGGTGCGAAGGGTTTTCCATAAGTCACTCTGAATGTATAATTATCCGGGGCATCGGCAGTCTTCACCTGCAGGAAGTCTTCCTTATATGGCGTAGGGGTCTTATCGTCTTTGATCGTCTCAAAGCCAAACATCACATCCTCAGATGTAAACTCAACGCCGTCAGTCCAATGAACCCCCTTTCTGAGATGAAAGGTGATGGTGAGGCCGTCGGGGGATATGTCCCAGCTCTCTGCAAGGTCGCCGACGGTGCTGAGGTCGGGGGCATATTTTACAAGCCCGTTGTAGATGTTGCCAGCAACGGAGTGCGAGGCGCTGTCACCGGCCAGCACTGGCAGGAGGACACTCGGCTCTGCCGTCATGCCTTCGACCAGCGTGCCCCCGTAGGCGGGTGTATTATCACCGGCGGCCTTAGACGCGGGGCCTGACTGATTTTGGCCTCCAGCGCGCGAATCGCATGAGAACAGGAGGATGGTCAATATAAAAATAAATATTTTTGCCATAAGTACGGTTTTCATATTATATTACTTTTAAAGATACCCATTTTGGCATTTATAAATTATCTAAAACTAATCTCTTCCTGAAAAGGGATGTTTGGTTCGCCAATAATCAATGGTGGGGTACCAATTCGACCATCCAAGTTTATCAGATATTTATCAAAAGTGTCTATAATGGGGATTTCTGCCTCTATTGCAGACGCTATATGTATTGCGTCATTAGGTCGAAGAGCGCCGTAATCCCATAATAGATTTCTCGATGATTCCGCGATGTGACGGTCAACGTTAATCAGGTCGATATACTCATTATCAAAAAAACTACAAATCTCATCTGACTTACGTCTGTCTATTTTTGGCTCAGTCCTTAAATAGATTACTTCAGTCATAGTCAATACAGACGTCACTATTTTAATCTCGCCCGCTTCGGCTTTTGCTATGATACCTTCACACTTCTCATATCCCGATTCTTTTTTAAGCCAACGCAAACAACAACATGAATCCCAATACCGGAGTTCCAATAACTATTCTCCTAATATGCCGCATATCTGATGGGCAGATGGAATATCTTCTTTATTCCTAAACAATCTCAATTTACGGACTTGAATAGTTTTAGGGGTGCCATATTGATCATAACTAATCATGCCGAATATAGATATGCGTTGTCCAAACGCCTTAGACGCTACTTCCAGTGCCTCGCAACGGAGGTCATCCGAAATATAACATCTGACAGGTTTATCGTTTAAAGTATCATAAATCGTAAATTTTAGTCCGCCTCTTTCGGAGATAGTTTGTAGTTTCCCCTCTACCGAACCTAAACTATTGTAACGCATACCCAAAATTGTATCAATATTAGCGGTAGCACTCCTTGTTAAGACATAGAAATCTCCGTTTATAGTAATATTTATTTCAGTGAGTTCATCGCTTCCCGCACTCGAAACAGACACAAGATTTTGTAAAAGTTCTAATGCCTTATCAGAAAAATACTCCGGCCTCCCGGCCTTGTTTTCTAAATTACTAATCCCATAGTGTATCGCGGTAACTGTTTTTTCAATAATATCGATATTTTCTTCTTTAACTACAGGATTATTAAGTAATATTACATTACCATGCTTTACCGTTACAATCCATTTTACGGGTTTCCTTGTACCGGAGACTTGCGCTGATACCTCAGCGACAAAGTCATAAAAATTACTGATACTGTCCCTTAGCTTATCAGACGTAATATTGTCGCCCTTTAAGGCAAGCGCAAATGTGTTCTTCTTTGTTTTGCCCATTATACTGGAGGATATTCCCGATTCTGCCACTATTTGTCCTGTCATAGTCTCATCCTCCTGAGTTTTCAAACTATTTGCTGCCATGATTATAGAGTAACAATTATGTCGATGGTTGTCAAGGGTGAAAGTGTCTAAAGATAACATATTCAAGCGCCGGTGCGATAAAATAAAGCATGACCGCGGGAATTATTTTTTTATACAGTCCCCATACGTCCGCTTTAAAATAATCCCTCGTAAGAATAAGACATACGTGGACCGGCGATAAAAGCACGCCCGCATAACCCGCTCCAAAGGCAAATGAAAACGAATGCGCGTCCAGCCCGGGCAGGCTCATAAACAACGGAAAGGCACTGCCCACAAAGGCCAGCGTAAATCCAGTAAGAAGCCCTGTCACAAATGGCAGAAGAAACAGTATTGGTAAAAGCGGTATGTGGCGGGCAATAAAATAATTGCTGATATTCGCAACAGCGCCGGAGCTGTCAAGCGTGGCCTTAAACATCATCACGCCCAAAATCAACAAAACCACCTCCCTGTTAAACCCATACCTTAATACCCTCAACATCTCCTTTACGCTGTACCTGAAATAAATCATGAGCAGGAAGACCATCACAACAAGCGCATAGTGCAGCTTTATGCCAAACACAATAACAAGCACAAGCAGTATAACAAAGGGCATAAAACTAAAGAACGCCCTGTATGACCTGTTTTCCACCCGCGGGAAAGTACCCCTTACGCCCTTCATGCAAAATAACAGGCCGATTGCCATCATAGCCAGCGCATAGCTTAGATTCAAGAGAACCATCTCCCTCATTCCGATACGGGTAATCAGTGTGGCCAGTATCAGTCCCGGGTAAAGCGGCAGAACAGCCTCCCACGGGTGCCTGTACCAGTAATTGGTAAAGGCCTTGTCCTCCTGGGTCAAATTAAGCCCCTTTGCGGAACTGTCCACCATTGGACAGGAAAAATACGCCCCTCCTATCGATGGCAGCATCCCGATTAACAGGGGCATCGAGACAAGCACGAACTTTTTGTTCCTTAACACACCCTTTACCGCATCGGTCATCAGGTTAAGTATGTTTTTCTCTCTGAGAACCATCTCAAGCATCCTGATAAATGTCAGGGCAATAGTCAGCTCAAGCGTTGCCTGAGACACTATGGCAGAGTGAACTGTAGCGGCAATCGCCGCCGGTCTCATCCAATATATGGCAAAAAGCATCGCTGAAGCGGTAATCAGCACGTAGCCGACATGCCATTTCAAGCGAAGCAGAATTATCATCACCACAAAAACAGCGGTTATCCCAACGATATCAAACATCAGCGCACCCCCCTTGCGTGCAGCAACTCTTCAACCAGGGAAGCGGCCTTGTCCTTTGAGTCTATCAATCCCTCGAGTGTCTTTAACTCGACAGCCCCTATGATTTCACTAAACAACGGTGACGGCGTAAGGCCATAGGTCTCAATTAAATCCCGGCCAGTGATAAACCGTGGAGCTGTCTTTCTCGGCATGTATTGACACTCGTAAAAATCCAGCATTCCCCTGCATATCCCGATAGTCTCTTCCTTTCCTTCTGGTTTCGCGCCTGCATCTGCCGCCCACACAACCACCAAACCATATATATCATCCCCCACAGTATTTAATAGCCTGATAAGCGGTTTCTTCATCCTGGCAAGATCAAGCCGCCCTACCCGTTTGAACGCCAACATTCTCATGTGATTTTTTACGAGCATAGTTACGAATTCGGTCTCTTTCACAGAGGCATTAAATCTGCTTAAAATATTGGCGGCAATCTCCTCACCCTCATGCTCGTGGCGGTGAAATGTGCACTGACCATCTGCTGACTGACCCTGCGATTGATATTTCCCAACGTCATGAAGCAGTATAGAGAGTTTTATAAGGCCGCACTTGAGTGGATTCTTATCCAGCCATGCCCTAAGATCAGGGGTAATCGGCAAACCCGCATTATTAATAATCTCCTCTGCCTGCCTATACGCGGCCATCGTGTGGTCAAAGACATCGAGGTGATGATAGCGGTTTTGCCTCAGTCCTCTGAGCGGCTCAAGCTCTGGAAGCAACTCAAAAAGAAGACCCGTATCACGCAATAATTTTAAGATTTCTGTTGAGCTACAGGCTTGCAATAGCATCTTAAACTCTGCCCACACACGCTCCACGGCAGACACTGAGATAAGTCCCCTGAGTGCAGTGATGGCATCGAGCGTCCCCTGCTCTATGGTAAATCCCAGTTCGGCGGCAAGCCTGAAGGCCCTTAACATCCTGACGGGGTCGTCGGACAGATTATCCTTTGATACCATCCTGATTACCTTGTCATTTACATCGTCCATGCCGCCGGTTACGTCTATGGGCTTATTCACCGGATTGAAAATCGAAACAGCAATGGCATTTACCGTAAAATCACGGCTCAGGAGGTCGCCCGCGATGCTCCCTCCCCTAAAAGACGTAAAATCAAAAATGCAGTCCCCTTTTACAACCCTGGCGGTAGGAAATCTCTCATGCAGCACGACATATGCTCCATTAATAGATTCGGCAAACCCCCTCGCTATGTGAAAAGGGCTATCACTCAGGACAAAGTCATAGTCCCGGACTTGCCGGTTTAAAATTAAGTCTCTAACAGTACCACCTACTATATAGCTCTCCCGACATAAGCCAATGCACTCTATAAGAGTGTCGATATATGGTATCTTCCTTATCACTGTAGTGTTAAATAAATGCCCTTGACTGGATTGAAACTATGTGGGCAGTGGAGTCCTCTGTTACACCTGCATAGTTTGCCTCATCGGTATCGAGATGCAGCTCTAGCGTATAGGAAGGGTTAACCCTTACAAAGACATCGCCAAAGATAACGTTCTTACTGCCAGAAACTCCTACCCTCAAGACATCATAATCTCTCAGCCCATAAGAAAGGGCGTCTTGGGGGCTCATGTGAATATGGCGCTGGGGGCAGATGACACAGCTGTTGAGTTTGATGCTGCCGGCAGGCCCATCAATTGTAACAGAGGCCGCGCCCTCAAGGTCACCGGAAAGCCGGACGGGGGCGTCGATGCCAAGTTTGAACTCCCCTGTGCGGCTTATCTCCACCTGTGTTTCTCTTTTTAGCGGTGCGACTATTCTGACGTTTTCTATTGTGCCAAGGGGCCCCATCAAACTCACTGTCTCCTCTGAGATAAACGATTGCGGCTGCCTAAGCTGGTGTTTCTTTGTGAGCGTCTTTCCCTCGCCAAAGAGGGCGGCGAAATCTTTTTCACATAAGTGGACGTGATGCCCTGCAACGTAAATGGGAATCTGCCTGTTCATTTTCACATCTATAGTGGCAGTTGCCTCTCTCACCTTCGATATATTCAGGGCATGGAGGGTCTCTCTGGCAATCATTCGTTCTTCGTCGGCGGCTACGACAAGTATCTTAATCTGCTGGCCAAGGGCCGAGATCTCCTCAATATGTCCCCTCTTGACCCTTGCCTTCTCGTTTGCCTCTTTCGAGAGCACCAAGCCAATGTGTTCAAGGCCGTGGCATACGCGGCCGCGTATATCAGCAGAGTTCTCGCCAATTCCAGCCGTGAAAATCAATGCGTCAATACCACCCAACACCGCCGCATACGCGGCAATATATTTCTTCAGCCTGTAACAAAACAGAGACACCGCGGTCTTAGCCCTTGCATCACCTGCACTAGCCGCCTCAAGTATTTCCCTCATATCGTTACTAAGTCCTGTGAGGCCCTTAAGACCGCTTTCCTTGTTCAGCAAATTATCGACATCCTTAACACTTAGTCCAGAGTTTAAAAGATAAATTAGAGCCCCGGGGTCAATATCGCCGCAGCGCGTACCCATGACCAGGCCTTCCATCGGCGTCATACCCATGCTTGTATCGACACTAATGCCGTGGTCTATGGCGCATATAGAAGCCCCATTGCCAAGATGGCACGATATTACTCTCAGCTCCCTGACGCTGCGCTTGAGATATGTCGCCGCCGTCAATGAGACATAGTTATGATTAGTACCGTGGAACCCGTAACGGCGAATGTTTTCAGTGATGTGATATTTCTCCCCAAGATTGCTGGAGATTGCGTATAAATAGGCGTTTTCGGGCATGTTCTGATGAAACGCCGTATCAAACACCGCCACCGCGCCCTTGTGCGGCAGGAGTTCCCGCATCGCCTCGATGCCGGCAAGATTATACGGGTTGTGAAGAGGAGCTAATGGGATACACTGCCTTATTCCCTCGATTACATCGTCAGTTATCACGGCCGAGTTCTTAAACTTATCCCCACCGTGCACTACCCTATGCCCGACAGCGTCTATTACATCAAAAGCGGCGATAACGCCAATTGAGGGATCAGTCAGGGCGGCCTCCATTTCGGCGAAGGCCTTTGGGAAATCCGGCACTTCGACCTCTCTTTTCACCTCTGATTTCAGAGACTTTATCTTGTGATATGACCCGCCTGTCCCGATTTTCTCAATCAGTCCCTCCATCATTGGAACTGGGTCAGACGTGTCAAAGAGCGAGTATTTTAACGAGGAGCTGCCGCAGTTTATGACCAAAATCTTCGATGGTTTAAGTGCAGATGTAAAGTTTAAGTCATAGGGGTCGGGGTTTTCCTTCCTCGATGCCTTGTACTGAGCTATAATGGCCTCGTTCTGTTCCTTTTGGGTCATCCTCTTACTAATCAGCGAGGCTATCTTAATTAGAACCGCAGAGTTTCTCACAATCACCTCGGAGAAGCTATCGCGGGCAACGGCAATGCACTGTGACGGCGCAACGGCAACAACATCGGCAACCGCCGGCTCCCCGGTCATAATAGACATCTCACCGAACACATCACTGGATTTTAGCGTCGCAGTAAATAATTTGTCGCCCGAAGCATCCGTAAAAATCACCTCGCCCTTGCCTTTTACGAGAATGTAGAGAAACCTGCCCGGCTGACCGCGCGATATTATTTTTTGTCCCGGACTGTAGTCCTCAACCGTCGAGGCTGCTATCAGCGTATCAAGTTCACTATCTGTCACATCTGAAAAATAATGAGTTGACTTGAGAAATGCCTTTATATCCATTATATCCATTCACCGCCCCCCTTATGTTTTAGTAATGCATTCATGTTTTAGTAATACATTCATGTTTTAGTAATGCACTCATGTTTTAGTAATGCACTCATGTTTTAGTAATACATTTAACTATCTCGCCCAAGTACATCCTATGATAGTCCTTCAGCGGGTAATTGGCGTCAATTTCCGGGTCAAGAAAATGGCCTGGGTCTATGTCGTGGTAATAGATCTTCCTGCACAGGAAGACCAGACGAGCCTCTTTGAAGTATATCGTGCCATTGTCTTCGACGGGGGTAAGTCCGGTTTCGGCCATCTTGTTGGTGTCTCTGCCTGAGTGAGTGCCGCAGAAAAGAAGTGTCTTTTTGTGCTCTTCCCCAAAGAAAGAGAGTGTGAACATGTCCGACTTTTCCATAAATCCATAGGTATGCCGGGTGGGGCGAATGACGCAGGTGCAAATCTTTTTGGCCCACATGATGCCGAAGCCGCCCCAGCTGGCGGTCATGGTGTTGAATTTATCAGCAGTACCGGCGGTAACGAGCATCCACTGTGTGCCAATCACCTTAAATGGGTTATCGGAAAGGTCGTCGGGGTTTACCTCAATGAACTCATCAGTCATAAGATCTCCTTTATATATGTATTAGTGTTGTATATGTATTAGTATTGTGATTAATCATAATCGTTTAATATAATCGTTTAATATAACATACTGGAGAAATAAAATTATCATGCGTCACGGGTTTTAAAAGAAGAGGTCAAGGAGGCAAGCCTCCTTGCGGGAGTTTGAGGGCAGCGCCCTCAATGTCTCAGTCTGTTTTGGATTTCAGTGCTTTTTCGAATACTTCTCGTGCGTTGAATGTGCCGTCTATGGCCTGTTTGGGACATTTCGCTACGCAGATACCACAGCCGATACATCTTGCCGCGTCTATCGTGTGCAGCTTTTTCATCTCCCCTGTGGCCGCGTTTACAGGGCATACCTTCATGCACATGTTGCAGCCTATACACTTGCTTGCCGTTATGACGGCCTTTCCCCTAGTTTGGAGCAGGTCGACGATCGCATGCGTCGGGCATTTTGTTACACATAGTCCACATACCCGGCATTTCTCTATGTCTATTTTTGATACATTATCAGTAATCGATGGGGCATCAAACGGACATACCTTCACACACATCCCACAGGCTATACAACCTACCTGACAGTTTTTTCTCGTTGCGGCGCCTTTGTCCTTCGAATGGCACGCAACAAACACCGCTTTTGACCCGGGCAATATTTCTATAACCTTCTTAGGACAAGCCTCGGCACACTTCCTGCAGCCCGTGCATTTCTTTAAGTCAACCACCGGCAGGTCAAATTCGTTCATATGCAAGGCGTCAAAAGGGCATACAGACGCGCACGTCCCATAACCAAGGCACCCATACGCACAGGCCTTATCCCCGCCACCGGCAAGCACCGCCGCACGGCAATCTTTTACACCCTCATATTTAAACTTCTTTATTGATTTCTTACAATCGCCCTGACACATTATCCTTGAATACACGGGTTCCATCGCTACCGCCTGCTTGCCGGTTATCGCGGATATGATTTCGGCGGCATGTTTACCAGCCGGCACACAAAGAATTGGTTTTACATCGGCATTCGCTACCACCGCCTCGGCATACTGCTGACAGCCGGCATATCCGCACGCACCACACTGTGCACCCGCAAGTACATCACGCACCTTTTCTACCCGAGGGTCCATCTTAACGGAAAACTTCTTTGCCGCAAACGCAAGCCCAAATCCAAATATCGCCCCTATTCCCGCTATAAATATCAGCGTAAACTTTATTGTCGCGGCTATATCGACTGTCTCTTTGGCCTCTATTCCGCCGCCCACTCCTGCAAAAGGCAACGGTATATGACTCGCTAAAGCGATTAGCCCGCTTAATATCTCGTGTACTATGTTTATATCCAAGTTAATCATCTTTAATAATCCCTATGATGTTATTATTCCCGCAAATCCCGTAAACGCGAGAGCTATCAGTCCCGTCGTAACAAATGCTATCGGAAGCCCCCTGAACGGAACCGGCACATCCGCAATCTCAAGCTTCTCTCTGATACTTGCCATTATAACAAGAGCAAGCGCAAACCCCAGCCCAGAACCCAGCCCCAGCGTTATTCCCTCGAGAAACGAATAGTGCTCTCCGGCGTTTATAAGCGGCACCGCCAGTATTATACAGTTTGTCGATATCAGAGCTAAATACACTCCAAGTTTATAATACAGCCCTGGACTTACCTTCCTCATTATCGTATCCGAACTCTGCACAAAGGCCGCTATTACACCTATAAATATCACTATCTTCAGAAACGTCAGATCAAGCGGTACCATCACAAAATTAAATATCACCCAGCTTAGAGCCGCCGATATCATCATCACCGCCGTAAACGTTATGCTCATTCCAACCGCCGTCTCTACCTTCTTCGTCACACCAAAAAATATGCACAGCCCAAGGAACCTCGTGAACACAAAATTATTTATCAGCGAGGACGCTATAAATATCTCAAATAGTTTTGTCAGTTCTTTTTCCATATCATTGCCTCCACATTAATGGCCAGATGCACCGCCGGCCCCTTTGCCTCCGTAAAACCTTATGTCTATCCAGTTGAAAAATGCCATCAATATGCCCGTTGCTAAAAACCCGCCTGTCGGCAGAAGCATTATCAGGAGCGGTTTTGCACCTATTATAGAAAAACCCCACAGCGCGCCCTTTCCAAGCATTTCCCTAAAGAAACTAATAGTTGCAAGGGAAAACATAAACCCTACACCCATACCTATGCCGTCGAAAAAAGACGGTACTATCTTGTTTTTGCTTGCAAATATCTCAGCTCTCGTAAATATAGACGCAAACGCCACTATGAGCTGTATGTATAGGCCCATCTGCTTATACGCCTCGCGTGCAAAGGCCGCCATCGACAAGTCGGCAACGGTTACCCAGCCAGAGATTATCAGCATAAAAATCGGCATTCTTATTCGGGGATGTATGAACACCCTTATGGCCGATACTGTTACATTTGACATCACGTTTACAAACACGACGGCAATACCCATCAACACGCCTGTCTTGAGGCCCGTCGTTACGGCTATAGCCGGACACAGGCTGATTGCAAGGCGGAATATGGCGTTTTCTTTAAAAATGCCGCTTAGGGTTACTTTCCAGTAATCTATTTTTTGAGAATTAGTGGCTTCCATGCGGGTTGTCTCCTTCATGCATTCCCCCCGTAGTTGAGGGGTCGCTGACCCCTTTAAGGGCCTTCTCTAAGAATATATCGCCGTTTCTTATCCCATCCTCCGTAACTGCCCTCGAGGATATTGTAGCGCCGGTTATCGCCTGAACATACTCAGTTGTCTCCTCTTTTTTTACCTTCAGGTGTTCAATATCCTTGCCTTTAAACTGCTCTATAAACGACGGAGTGGCAACCTCGTCCCCAAGTCCCGGGGTCTCAGCCTGATGTAATATAGTCACCTTCTGTACTATTAAGTCCTTGTTTACAGCAAATAGTATGTTTATATAACTCGAATATCCTTTGGCAAAGGTCTGCACGATATAGCCCATTATCTGACCGTCTTTCTTAGCCGCATAGTACTCGGCATGTTTTTCGTGGGGATGCCAGTCGCCGAGCTTTTCTATTTTATCGGCCTCGGGTATCAATTTTTGCAGGGCGTCTTTCTTCTCCTCTTCGTTATGCTGAAATATTATCGGAGACGTATAGGCGTAAATTAACGCAAGGAGCACTCCGCCCACCACATATATTACGAGCAGGTTCAGGGTTATCTTTATAAGTTCTTTCGTGCTCATTTCTTCGCTTTCTTAGCCCCAAAAACAGATGTCCGGAAGTTTCTGTCAATAAGCGGCGCAAAACAATTCATGATCAAAATAGCAAACATAACGCCTTCCGGGTAACCGGCCTTCAATCTTATTAATATCGTCAAAAACCCGCACCCTATCCCAAACAATATCTGGCCCCTCGACACGGTCGGACATGTTACATAATCCGTTGCCATGTAAAACGCCCCAAGCATCAAACCGCCGCTTAGGAGATGCACTATCGGGTCCCCTGTGAACAGCCCCTCTTTGCCGCCGAAAATCCACACCCCCAGTGCCACCGTGGCAAGGAATGACAATGGAATCCTAAGGGAAATATACCGGCGATAAACCAAAAACGCCGCCCCTATCAGTATCGCTATCATAGAGGTCTCACCAAGCGACCCGGGCCTGTGTCCTACGAGAAGTTCTTTATATAAACTTAACTTATCGCCAAATACCTCGATGAGTTTCCCCATGCCCTCTTCTTTGAGAATTCCAAGCGGCGTGGCGGTTGTCTTTGCGTTTACGGTCAAAAAAGCCGCATCGGGAACCGACCATGTAGTCATAGCGCGCGTCCATGTTATCAGGGCAAAGGCGCGTCCTATCAGCGCCGGATTAAATATATTATACCCAAGTCCGCCAAAGAGCTGCTTAGTTATCCCTACGCTTACAAACGCGGCAACCAGCGGTATATAAAAAGGTACCGTAGAGGGCATATTTAGACCGAGCAGAAGTCCCGTCAAAAAGGCACTCCCATCGGCTAATGTTATCTCCTTCCCCGCCACTTTCTGGACAAACCACTCGCTTAACAGTGAGCCGATTATACACAGCGCTGTCACATATAACGCCTTGGGGCCAAAATAATATATCCCCATCACAAGGGCCGGCAACAGACTGATACTCACCGTCCACATTATCCGCGGCACCGTCTCCTCACTGCTTATGTGAGGGCTTACCGAGACTATCAGTCCTTGCTGCTTGTTTATTTCCATCTGTTATCCTCAATCATCCTGGTTTTACCATCGTCTTTGCAAGCCTTATCTGTTGAACTATCGGCCTTTTTGACGGACATACGTATGTGCATGAGCCGCACTCAAAGCAATCGAACAGCTGATAGTCCTTTGCGTCCGCATATAAGCCCTTCTCAGAATAAACACTGAGCATCAGAGGCATCAGCCCCATCGGACAGGCCTCAACGCATCGTCCACACCTGATGCAGTGGTTGAACTTTGTGCGATGCACAATATCTTTGTCTTCCATAGCAACGATTCCGGATGTCCCCTTCGTTACCGGCGTGTCGAGGTCATATATAGCAAAACCCATCATCGGACCGCCTGAGATTACCTTAACCGCACCGCCTTTCAGACCTCCGCATGTCTCTATGAGCTGAGAGACGGGGGTGCCTATCCTTGCCCTTAGATTCTTCGGAGACACCACACCCGGGCCGGTTACGCTGACAACACGTTCCATCAGCGGCTTGCCAAGTCGGCACGCCTCGTATATGGCATACGCCGTGCCAACGTTTTGCACTACTACGCCGACATCCATGGGCAGCCCGCCCGCCGGTACTTCACGGTTCAGGATTGATTTAATGAGCATTTTCTCTGCGCCCTGCGGGTATTTTGTAACCAGTGTCCATACTTCGATATTCTTATAGTTTGATGCGGCTTCTTTTATTTTTGCAATGGCATCCTGCTTGTTCTCTTCGATGCCGATATAACCCCTGTCCAGCCCGAGAACCTTCATCAAGATTTTCAAGCCCTCGACTACCTCTTTAGGGCTTTCGAGCATGACCCTGTGGTCTGAGGTCAGATATGGCTCGCACTCCGCTCCGTTGATTATAATGGCGTCAATCTTTTTTTCTTTCGGAGGGGATAATTTTACGACAGTTGGAAATGTCGCCCCGCCCATGCCTACGATACCTGCGGCCTTAATGCGGCCTTTCAGTACGTCGGCTTCGCGCTCCATATAACCTGGGTCGTCTTCAAGGGCAACCCACTCGTCAGATTTATCATTTTCTATAACGACACATGGCACCATCCTGCCGATAGGGGCGGGAAATGCCTCGATACTCGTCACCTTGCCGGCTATGGAGGAGTGCACAGGGGCTGAGACAAACCCTTCGGGGTTTCCGATTAACTGCCCTGCGACAACCCGCTGGCCAACTTCAACCAAAGATTTGCAAGGCGCCCCAATGTGCTGGCTTAACGGGATAACCGCCCTCTGCGGAGGTTTACATACCTCAATAGCCGCGCCACATGCCAAATCTTTATGCTCAGGCGGATGTATGCCGCCCAATGTAAACGTACTCACTTATGTCCTCCAAAACGTTACCGTATGTGATAACATTATATTTCACGTTATGTCAAGAGTGATTATTGCAAAATTTTTGCTGACCGGTTGCGTTGCAGTATTAAAAAGTTTTATAATTTCTATAAGGTGAAGGGAGAGGGTATCATGACAATAGAACCGTCAATACGTACAATATTTTACAGAGAAGGAGTATATAGATGAGAATACTAATAGCCGATGATGATTCTAACAATCGTACTGTATTACTGGGCATGCTGAGAAGTTATGGCGATTGCGATATCGTAGTAAATGGCAAGGAGGCGTTTGAGGCATTTGTCATGGCACATGACGAGAAGAAACCCTATGAACTAATTTGCCTGGATATAATGATGCCCGTTATGGATGGCAATGAAGCGTTGACGAAAATGCGCGGATATGAAGAGGAGATGGGACTTGATATGCCTCAAAAGGAGGCGAAAATTGTTATGACTACTGCCCTTGACCATCCAGACGACATAGTAAAGGCATACCACAAAGGCGGATGCACAGCATATCTGATAAAGCCCATAAATAAAAAGGCGGTCATGGAGACGTTATCAGACATAAATGTACTGAATCGATAATTTCTCAGGAAACCCAAAAACAGCTGATTATAAATAATCGCCGAGCTTTTTATCTATTTTGCTGACGTGGGTTATGAGCCAATTGCATAAGTGTTCCTGGAGTTTTTGATTTAAATCCTTGCTTGAGCCTTTTTTCTGATATTCCGACTTTAATCTCTGGAAGTTCGTCCTTAGTGTCTTGTGCTGTTTAAGGTGTGCTTCCGCGTCCTCTTCGTCGTAGTCGTATTGCTTCATGTACGTCTCTTCAAGGGTCAGGTGGGTTTCAATATAACTTTCGAGATTTTTAATACGTTCCTCGACTATAACGCTTTCCTTGTTCTGTGCTACCGCCTCGACAAAGGCATTCACCCTCTGAAACAGCTCTTTGTGCTGTTCGTCCATCAGCTCCACGCCGACGGCTAAATTCTCAGTCCACTGGAACGTCATCGCTTGCCTTTAAAGACAGCCTGGCCGGCCGGGGTCTCAAAATGGTTTTTCCTTGGCGCCCAAAAATTCTTAAAATAGAATTTGCCTTTCTCATCGGTCATATATTTATCCCAGTTGTCCATGAGTTTTTCTTTGGTTAATAGAAATGAATCCTTCGCGGCGTTCGCGTATTCATAATGTCCTGTCAGCACGATAGCCTGAAATGGACACGCCTCGACACATAACCCGCAGAACAGGCACCTAAGGATTTCTATCTCATACCGGTCAACCACCTTCTCATGGGTCTTCCCCTCGGACGTATATATTGTAATACACTTCGAGGGACACATGGCGGCACACAGGCCGCAGCCCACGCATCGCGCCCTCCGCGTGAGGGGCTTTCTGACAAGGGCGTGCATACCCCTGAACCCGGGCATTGATTCCCTTTTTTCCTTTGGATATTGCCTCGTTACGGGTTTCTTAAACATATAGGACATCGTCAAAGACATCCCCTGCAGAATTTCAACGAAAAATATCTTCTTAAAGAATCCCTTCAACAAACCATCAGGCATTGCCCTCGTTACAGGCTTCAGATATGACCGCTTCTCAGCGGGTGAGGCGGCAGCCGGCACTGGAACTTCCGGCGCGGTTACGCTGGTTTCGTTCGCGGTTACGCTGGCTTCGTTGTCTTCCATAGTGGATTAAATTAGCACTCCGCCCTACCCTCTGTCAAGATAAAAATTCACCGACGGACAGAGCGCTTCGCACCCTACATATTACAAAGCCTGAGAACCTCGCGGGTTATCTTATCGAGTGGCAGGACCTTATCTACCCCGCCGTGTTTGATGGCCTCATTTGGCATTCCGAATACCACACACGACGCCTCGTCCTGGGCTATGGTGATGGCCCCGGCCTCTTTCATTTCGAGCATTCCGCGAGCGCCGTCGTCTCCCATTCCGGTCATAATGACCCCTACGACATTTTTGCCGGCATACCGGGCGGCCGAACGAAACAATACATCTACCGACGGGCGGTGCCTGCTTACCAGCGGGCCGTCTTTTACCTCTACATAATATCGCGCGCCGCTTCTTTTAATCAGCGTGTGCTTGTTACCGGGGGCTATCAGGGCATGTCCTCTGACTACCGTATCGTTGTCCTGCGCCTCTTTTATCGAGATTCGGCAGATGCCGTCAAGCCTCTTTGCAAACGCGGCTGTAAAATGCTCCGGCATGTGCTGGACAATCACAATACCGGGACAATTCGTAGGAAATTCCTCCAGAAAAACTTTTAGAGCCTCTGTCCCGCCCGTTGACGCTCCCACAATTACTACTTTTTCAGTTGTTTGAATCATCGCCTTCGACGTCGGCTTTTCCAGAACTGCGTCCGCCGTCAGCTTTGGCGCAACCATTTTCTCAGTCTTTACAGACGAAATCCGCCTCGCCCTCGATGAGGCCGCCGCCTTCACTACGTCGCAAATAACCATCCTGGACTCTTCGATGAACTGCTTCGTACCCATACGCGGCTTGGTTATTATCTCAACGGCGCCAAGTTCCATCGCCTTCAGGGCAGTCTCAGAACCGCTCTCAGTGAGCGATGAACACATCACCACGGGTATCGGATGCTGGCTCATCAACTTCCTTAAAAAAGTCAGGCCGTCCATTCGCGGCATTTCCACATCCAGCGTTATTACATCGGGCAGCTCTTCCTGTATCTTCTTTGCCGCTGCAAATGGGTCAGCGGCCGTCCCCATCACCTGTATCTGCGGGTCAGAGGACAGTATATCCGACAACGTCTGGCGCACTATCGCCGAGTCATCCACTATGAGTACCTTTATTTTATTCATCACCCGTCTCTCCACCTTTTACCACCCGCCTTATGCAGCGGTTATTTTAAATATAATAGTAATTATGTCGTTATTGTACATATTCAACCGCTGTTTTCCTTAATTTTTTGAGTAAGACCTGGCCTGTTTGGGTGTTAAAAAAAATCTTTCGCCCTCTGTCGCCGCCGAGGTCAGACGTCAATGGCTTAAGGCCAAGAGATTCAAGGATTCTTAAGGCCGCGTCTATATTTTGCCTTCCCACTGAAGGCCTTGTTCCGCCATATGTGAGGACATCGCCTCCGCCAAAGACCTTTACCTCAAGGGTACTCGTGATTACTCCCTTATCCTGCATATTGTTGAGTATATGTATAATGGAGCACGTAACATATTGTAATTTCTCAGGGTAATCTTCGCAGTCATCCCCCCCACAGTCCGGCAACATGCCGTGGCAGATGGCCGCAACACGCCGTACAGGGTCAAACAGTGTTATAGAGACGCACGACCCCAGCACAGTCTTAACCATTGCTGGCTTCTCAGTTATATAAACCTCTCCGGGCTTCAGGAAAATCAGCGGCATTGTCATCTCGCTGAATTTCATTTATTGACCCTGTATATGGTCGGCGCTACCTGAGTGAATGGGACGTTGAGGCCGCCTATCGTCTCCGAATGCCCCATGAACAGATAGCCGCCCGGATTTAAGTACTTTGCGAACTTTGTCAGAAGACGCTCCTGCGTAGGTTTATCGAAGTATATTACCACATTCCTGCAAAATACAATGTCCATCGTCTCTCTGAAGCCGAAGTCGTCATCCATAAAATTCAACCTGCGAAAAATTACGGCGCTCCTCAGCTCCGGCACTATGCGCACGAGCTGTTTTGACTTGTCTTTGCTTCTGAGGAGGTATTTTTTCCTCAACGGCATTGGTACAGGCTGTATCTTCTCCTCATCGTATATTGCCCCTTTTGCTATACCCAGCACCTTTGTGGAAATGTCCGTTGCGATTATAGTGAAGCTGAACCGCCTGCCTGGCGCCCTCTCTGCAAATTCGCTTAGTACCATTGTGAGGGTATAAGGCTCCTCACCCGTTGAGCAGCCGGCGCTCCAGAGCACCAACTTCCGGCTTACCCCCGCCCCAGTGCTTTCAATAAGCGTCGGAAGGGCATGTTGGGTTAAATAATTAAAATGATTGGGTTCGCGAAAAAAATCTGTCTTGTTCGTCGTTACGGCGTCTATCATGTGAATCAATTCGCTTTCGGTACCCTGTGGACTAAATACGTAATCGCTGTACTTTTCAAACGAACTGATGCCCAGCTTGCGAAGCCTCCTCTGCAGGCGTGCCTCCAGCATCGTTTTTTTCGCAGGGGGCATCTTAATACCCACTTCGTCCTGCACGAACTCGCTCAGACGACGAAACACCTTGTCCGAAAGAACTGCTGCTGTTTCGACTCTTATGTCATCGTATTCATCTGCCATATCGTTTTACGTTATGACGCCGACTGGCTTGCTTCCTGGGCAAAGGCCAATTCGTCAGCGGTAAATATCTTGTCGATATCCAGAATAATTATAAACTCCTCGTCCCGCTTGCCCATGCCCTTTATAAAATCCGTCCTTAATTGCATCCCTATGTTTGGAGCAGGTTCTATCTTCTCCGGTTCAAGCTCTATTACTTCCTGAACTGAATCTGCCAGCGCCCCAAGCACCATCGACTCGTTCTCAAACGATACCTCCACTATTATTACACAGGTGTTTACGGTCTTTTCCGTGCGGGTCATTCCGAATTTCAACCTCAGGTCAACCACCGGGACAACGCTGCCTCTAAGGTTTATTACTCCGCGCATAAACTCCGGTGTGCGCGGTACCTTTGTTACGCTGCTGAACTCCAGCACCTCTCTGACCTTCGATATATCGAGGGCAAACATCTCGTCCTCCAGTTTAAATGTCAAATATTGTGTCGCTTCGGCTTCTGCAACTGCTGACATTATCAGGTACCTCCAGATTTAAAATTTTGTTAAACACCAACGGTATCTGCCGCCACAGGCTCATGTCTCTCCACAGAGCGTACAAGGTTGGGGATGTCAACGATAAGGGCTACCGTGCCGTCGCCTAATATGGTCGCCCCCGATACCCCGCTTATATCTTTAAATACCCTTCCCAGTGTCTTTATTACCGTCTGATGTTCTCCTATAACATAATCTACGACAAAGCCAACTTTCTTGTCTTCAACTTCCGTTATCACTATCTGCTCCATCTCCGGCTCTTCGGCATCTATAAGGAAATGCTCCCTCAACCTTATATAAGGTATCAGATTGCCGCGGACGTTTGAAACATGTCTGCCGTGCGTCCTTTCGATATCTTTTTTGGTCAGCTCCACGCATTCCTCGACGACTGCCAGTGGAATAACAAAAACCTCATCGGCTATCTTCACAAGCAGGCCGTCTATTATGGCAAGGGTAAGGGGAAGCCTCAGGGTGATAGTCGTCCCCGTGCCTTTTTTGCTTTTTACCTCGACTAAGCCGCGCAGTGCGTCTATGTTCTTCTTAACTACATCCATACCCACGCCGCGCCCCGAGACGTTTGTTATGGTCTGAGCGGTAGAAAACCCCGGCGCAAATATCATACCGAATATCTCTTTCTCCGACAATTCGGCATCCGGCGCTATGAGGCCGTTATCTATTGCCTTCTTTAATATCCTGTCTTTATCCAGCCCCGCACCGTCGTCTTCTATTTTTATCAGTACATTGGCCCCCGCGTGTCCCGCCGACAAATGCACGGTGCCCATTCTGGGTTTCCCCGCGGCCTCTCTTACATCGGGTTTCTCTATCCCGTGGTCTATGCTGTTTCTTATTATATGCACCAGAGGGTCGTTAAGTTTCTCTATAACAGTTTTATCTAATTCTGTCTCCGCCCCGTCTGTGGTCATCTGTATCTCTTTGCCCAAATCAATGGAAAGATCGCGCACCAATCTCTTAAATTTGCTGAAGGTCGTCCCTATGGGAAGCATTCGAATGCTCATCATGCTGTCTCTTAACTCCCACGTAAGACGCTCTACTTCCTCGGCTATAGATGTAAGTACGGCCTGGGCGTCTATGGCTGCCGTCTGGCTCAGTCTTGCCTGCACCGTCACCAGCTCCCCGACAAGGTCAACGAGCTTGTCAAGCCTGTCTGACGGTACTCTTATGCTTGCCGCACTATCGGTTGATTTCTGCCGCTGCTCGCGTACTTCCTTTACGTGCTGCTGCTCGGCAAGGGCTGATTTTATGTGGCCGCTGTCAACAATTCCGGCGTCAACCAGTATCTCTCCGACTTTTTTCTGCTTGCCTAACAGCTTTTTTAACTCGTCTATTTTGACGTCGCCGCGCGCCGCCAATATCTGGCCGAGTTTCATGTACCCTTCATCCTCGTCGTATTCCCCTTCCTCGTCAATAACCTCGACATGTATGTCACACATATCGTCAACGAAGATGAACACATCCTTTATGGCGTTGCTGCTATGAGTTGTCGTTAAGATGATGTCCCAGTACGTCGCGCATGACTCGGGATTGAATTCCTCGAGGTGCGGGATAGCGTCAGTTTGGGCGACCACCATGCAATTCCCCATCTGGCGCAGTTCGTTTATCAACAATATCGGATTCGTTCCCGTTATGAAAAGATCTGCGAAGGGTTTAAATCTTATTCTATATGTAACCGCGTGAGTTATATCTCCAGAGTCGGAGGGTTTTCGTGTCTCCGTTTCAGGTTCTTGTCCTGCCGCGCTGACAGAGCTACCTCTTGTCAATACTTGCAGGGAGTCGATTATCTCTTTGGAGACATTGTGGTCAACGGTTGTCTTGCCTTCTGACGCCTCTATCATCGTACGAATCTGGTCGCGCGCCCTAAGGGTCAGGTTTGTCAGTTCCTTAGATACGGCAAGCTTTCCCATTCTGACCATATCGAAGGCCGTCTCCACCTCGTGAGTGAATTCGGCTATGTCGTCAAATCCGAACATCGCCCCGGAGCCTTTAACCGTGTGCATAGCACGAAACACGCGCCCTATCAGGTCCTCGTCCGTTGGGTTTTCCTCTAACTCCAGGAGGGACGTCTCAAGCTCTGCCAGAAGTTCGGCGGCCTCTTCCTTAAAGGCCTCTCTTCCAGCGGCTAATCCATCGTCTTCGCCGATCATCCAAGCACCTTTTTTACCACTGCCAGCAGCTGGTCAGGTTTAAATGGTTTTACTATCCACCCTGTTGCCCCGGCAGACTTACCCTCTTGCTTTTTGCTGTCCTGAGATTCAGTCGTAAGCATCACTATTGGTATGAATTTATAGGCCGGCATTGCACGGACCCCCTTTATCAGGCCTATTCCGTCGAGGTTGGGCATGTTTAAATCCGTTATCATCATATTTATCTGTGTCGAGCCGAGCTTTGCAAGGGCATCCTTGCCATCGACGGCCTCTACGACTGTATATCCGGCCCCTTTCAGTGTGAAGGTGACCATCTGCCTCACGCTTGCCGAATCATCTACTGTCATGATTACCTTACCCATTGCCAGCCTCCGTTTTCGGGGAATTAAAATAATGGCCAAATCCGGCGTCTTCTATCAGATTGTTAAACTCTGCCGGAGGATTTATCAGCGACAGCCCCTTTTTCGATGCCTCCGCCGAGTGCTTCGCCGCGAAGTATATCTGGAGAAAGGATAGGTCCACTCCATCGACGCCTTTGATGTCTATTGTAACATTTTTTGAATTTTTCAGGGCGTTTAACACCGCGTCTTTTACCGCCACGGCATTCATTATCGTCACGTTGCCCGAAATCTTCAGCTCTCCCGATTTACTTAAATGAAAATCACTCATTAATTCTCCTCCATATATATATCAAAATCATCCATTAAAATAGCTCGAAATTGTCTCCCATTCCATCGCCTGGCTTATCGGGTGAAGGGCAGCTTTCGTCCCATAACAGCGCATCTCCGCCTTCCGGGGCCGCTGCACCTGTATGGATGTCTCTTTCTGAGCTCATTGTATATCTGTTTAACATCTCCTGTAAATCAGGCGCAAAGTTTACGTCGTCGTGTATATGGCCTGGAATTGTCGCCATCACTTCGCCAAGTATTCTCTCTAGTTCGTTTATTACTTCGTTAACAGTACATTGTATTATGTTGCTGAAATTGATTTTTTTTATGACATTTTCTATATCTACCTTCAGATGCGCCGCGCTTGCCGATATCTTATTCATTGACGCGATAACTTCTTTATCTTGCTGCATAACCGCCTCGATTGCATGGCCGGTTTGATCGGCAACCGTCTTTGAAGTCTCTAAACGAGCAGACAGCTCATCTGTCAGATATGCCTTAATATGGGAGGATCTATCGAGTATTGAGCTGATTAATCCGGCACAGTCCGTTATCTTGACGTTAGCATCTGCCGATAGATTGCTTATTTCATTTGCGAGAACTCCAAGGCCCCTTCCTGCATCCCCCACGCGCGATACCTTTATCATTGCGTTTAATGCCATGAGATTCATGTTTTCGCTTATCGACTCGATGTTTTCCAAATGACCTGCCATCCCCTGCAAGTTTGTGCCGGTCTTCTTAACCGATTCAAGCAGGTTTACCGTCATATCGTTGACCGCAACCAATACCCTTACAAGGGCGTCTAAGGCCGAGCCTACAAGTGCTATTTTATTATTGCCGGTTTCCTCCTCCGCCGTTATCGTTAAGGCATCTTCGGCCTGCGCCTCTGAAAGCTCCGACACCTTAGACAGGGAGCCGGAAATGGTTACGGCGGCTTTTTGCGTCTCATTAAGGACAAAATTAAGCTGGCCTATCTGGATCTTTATGGCCTCGGTTACCCACCTTATCAGGATGAATTTACCGTTTTCGTCTTCGGAATCAAATGTCGCAATCCTTGCGTCTATGTCGTGAAAGGCCTCTGAGACATGTTCTATTTGCTGGCGCGTTATGTCATGGAACTGTATAGAGGCAACCACCTCTCCAACCTCCGGAGAAATAGAATATGCCCTGCTGCTTATCCTCTCACAGAGCCACTTGGCCTGTGTTGACATTGTATCCAGCTCTCCAAGTATTACATTAACATGTTCCTTAACGGAACCAAGTTCCTTACCAGCAGTCTCTATGAAGGGAGCCAGCCTGTCGTTTGCGTCTGCAACGAACGTTTCTGCCGTTTTAACCGACCCGATTATCTCATCTGTCCCTTTTAATATCTGCTTCGCAAGCGTATCCACCAGATCTGTCATTATATTAAACTCGGCGTTGCCAACGCGTGCCGTCTCGATACGTATCAACGTGCCTATTATGGATATGGTTTTTGACAGTTTCCTAAAAAACTCCTCCATACTTACAACCTTATGCAGGTCGTCTATGATAAAATTCATCTCTTTAGAACCTTCGAGTATCAGCCTGGAAGATATTTCTATCTCTTCATAAACCTTCTCGAAAAGTTCCTTAAGGGAATGTACGTTAAAACCAGATCCGCTGTCTATCGCGTTTACGAGGTTGCCTGCCATAGAGGAATTCTCTATACACGCGAAAGAAAAATCCTGCAAACTCGCCCCAAGCTCAAGGAACTCCGTCTCAGTCGCCTTAGATATGCCGATAAGTTCATCGGCCATTTTCAGAAGCGACTTGCTCCAAGACGCATCAATTACGATATGAGCACTGCCATGTGACGCGGCAGCACCTTCATCCGATAAGACCACACCTCCATCCCGTGAACCGGCACCCCTGTGCTTCAAAACGGTGCCCTTGACCACTTTGAGGACTGCCTGTTCCCCGCAGCGTAAGTCTGTATCGCCGATACCTTTAATGTGTCATTCATTGCCAATAGCCTTATCAACTCTCCTAATGCAACTGGTCTGTCATCCTGAAGGGGCTTGTTTGCCATTTTGCACCTATGTTTTTTTTGCGGCAAAGATGCTTCATTTGCCGTTTAATGTTAGATCTCACCCTTTTTCACTTTCTGATAAAACTCACACTCTTTGCAACTCTTAAGCGATTGAGCAACTCCGCACTCAGGGTCAGTCCCGCTTAGGGTCCCCGCGACCAGCCAGCAGCGCCTGCCAGCTGATTTCGTGAATGCCGAGCACTGGCCCGACCTGTGTAATCCCACCTTGTCTAATCCGCACTTAAAGAACTCCCAGCACTTGGTACGCTCGACTTTGGTCTGCTCAAACCCTTCAAATGCCTTCGCAAATGCCTCAAATGCCATCGTCGCCGGACACGGCGGTTTCTTTTTCTGGCCAGGCCTCATATTAATCATTTTTTTTATCAGCCATCGTCATAGCTTTATTTTGCTGCAAATCTTCTATCATATTATCATGGTCAGCCAATCAGGCCAACCTATGGTAAGTTTATACTTTATATAATTATTTTGTCAAGTTATCTTTCACACCGAGGCTCCAATATTCGTGAAATTATAATACAGGTCAGACAGGCCATGCAGGAGGGGTGCCCGGCGGTGCGTTTTTTTTACTCAACTTATAAATAAACGCAAGTATCTCTGCAACCGCCTTGTATAGTTCCTGTGGAATCTCCTGGTACAAATCAAGGGCTGAGAGGATGTCAACCAGCTGCCTGTCCTCTTTAATCGGGACGCCGTGTGCCTTTGCTATTTCTATTATCTTATCTGCCACAGTGCCGGAGCCTTTTGCAGTTATCCGTGGAACTGCATCCGCGCCGGTTTTATAGTTTAGCGCAGCTGCCTTTCTCTTCTTAGATTCCATTGCCAGTACCCTGCCTAAATCCTTAAATCCAAACCACCGGTAGTGGTTTTAGCGGCGGCAAAATCGAGCTTGCCTTTTTGTCCGACATTGATTATTTTAAGGAAAAGGCCGTTTGTTACAAACCCTTTTTCGAGTTCCCCCTTGTTTTCCAATATGAGTTGTTTGGTCTTCTCTTTTTCAGCGTTGAAGGAAACATAGAAGCCTCCGTCTGCCGCCGTTACCGAAACTGAGATCTTGCCAAGCCTGTCAAGGTCAAGATTTATATCGCAGGTGAATGATTTCTTTGCGTGATACTTGTTCTTCTTAAACAGCAGCTCACCGTCTTTGAGTTCATTCCACAAAAAAGGTAAATATGTATAGACCATATCGTTAGCCCGCGAGGTCAGCTGAAAATACTCTATGTTTTTTATAAACTTATCTACCACGCCCACTAAGTCATCGCGTTTCGCCGGAGAATATTTCAGTGCATCGGTCATCTTATCGTCTTGCAATATATCCCTGATTTTCAGCAGCAGGGCCTTACTGTCGATGTCTAATGCCGCCCTTACGTGCTCATCTTTCTGGGGAATATGGGTTGTAATAGCCGCGCTGTCTTTGGGAGAAGTCAAAGTTGAAACCGCCTCTTCGAATTTTTGTCTCACAGCGGTCAGCACTTCCCCGCCTTCCATAATACCGCGCTGCGGACTGCCCTGTTGCGGCATTGCAGGTAAACCGTCTTTCGGAGAATTTTCTATGGCTGTTGCAGTGTCTTTGGGAGAACTCAAGGTTGCCGCCGCCTCTTCGATTTTTTGTCTTACAGCGGTCAGCGCTTCCCCGCCTTCCATAATACCGCGCTGCGGCCTGCCCTGTTCCGGAATTGCAATTAAACCGTCTTTGGGAGGATTTTCTACGGCTGTTGCGGTGTCTTTGGGAGAACTTAAGGCTGCAATCGCTTCGTCGAGTTTTTGTCTTACCGATGTTAACACATCGTCACAGTTACAGCTCTGGTGCTGGGTTTTGTCCTGCTCTACTATTGTGAGACAATCTGCTATTGCCTGTTTGAGCAGATTGAGCGTATCACTGGCATTATTTGAGTTCAGAGCCTGGATTCCTTTATACATTACTGCAATCAAATCGCTCAAAAAAGAACGCGTATGCCCTTGGGATTGTGGATACTGAAAGGCGTCAACCGCCTTTTGGACAATAGAATTCAGCACCTGTTTCGCCATGACGACATCCGGTGCGTTATTAAGCGCCTGCAGGGCAGATTGTTTTATATTGGTCTCAAGCATTATGCCTGAACTTTCGACAGACGCCTGAAGGGTTTGTGCGTTGAGCTGTTCAATGTTGGGAACCAGAGACGAGAGCGTATTGAACTCAGGATATTGGTTTTTAACGCTGGCAGGTATGTTATCGAGAACCTTCTGTAAGTCCTGAAAATCTGAGGAAGTAAGCCGCGCGTCAACAAGTCCGGAAAGTAAGAGCTGGATTTTCTGCTGGATAATATCGGCTGCCGCGGGGGCGGGGGGCTGTAAGGATACCGGTTCGGCGGCGGCAGTGGGAGCTTGCGATGGAGGCGGTTCGGGCATGGCAATTTTGCCAAGATATTTGAGACTGACTTCATTGTCACCACCCTGCACCTGAAGGGCAATCTGGTCACCTTCGCTCAATGGAACATTTGTCCTGGCCACAAGGACTGTGCCCTGCGCATCTTCGCCCTTACCTGCTGGCGGGCTTATGCGAAGCGCTACGAGGTCCGAGCCGATTACATCTATGACTTCGGCATTAACTGTGTCGCCTGAGACAAGGGAAATCGGCTTGCCGTCGGGCCTTGCCAACACTATTACATTATCGCCCTTGCCTGCGGCTGAATTATCTGAATTGATGTTCAACCGATGTTCCCCGCTTTAATCGAGAGCCGCAGCTCCTTATAATAAATCGAAGACTTATATCTTATCCAGCACGACTTGAACACCTAACTTGAGCGAGGCATTAAACAGAAGCGGACCATGAAAATTCGCGATAACCTGTTCATTTTCTACCCTTATGATTACTAACGTCACAAGGTCTTCCTCCTGTTCTATCCTGAGGAATTTCTTTGTAACAGGGTCAGTCGTCATGGTGAAATCAGGAAGCAGTACCACCGGCTCAACGACGATAAAGGCCACATCCGGGTCATCAACCGCGTGAAGCCACTTCAGCACTGTATCCTTGTGGTCAAGCAGCACGTACCTTTTAAGAGATGGAAAGCCCAGGATGCCGTCAGGAAAAGAGATCACCTTGTCGGCATCTACCTCTACAGTACCGAACCTTGACGTCTCAAACAGTATCTTATTATTGTCGCAGCACATCTTTTATTTTCTCAAACTCGCCACTTGTCAGCCCCATCGATAACATATTTTCTGTCCTGATTTTCTCATACAGCTCGTTCCTGTAAATCCTGACACCGTGTGGTGCCTCTATACCGAGCCTTACCTTGTTGCCCTTAATCTCTACAACTGTAATTGTGATTGAATCACCTAATTTTATTGCCTCTTCTGACTTCCTTGTCAATACGAGCATCTTGCCCCCTATCTGATTTTCATGCCCAGGTCATCCTGATTCTCACCAGGCACATGGTCTGTTCTGCCATACTATAGCATACCTATTTAATAAATCTCCTGTTATTTTATAGTTATGAAGTCGAACAATGTCTGGGACATTACCTGTCCCGATGACTGCCTTAGTGCCTGCAAGGCCATCTCCGACTTGGATATGTCAGTCGATGTCTTTGTAATATCGGAGTCTTCCACGCTGGACAAATACTCCTGCGTGTTAACCGAGTTGTTATCGTTATTACTCTGTGTTTGCTGCAATAAGTTGAGACGTGCCCCAATGGTTGCCCTTACGGAGACAACCTTGTCCATAGACTTTTGCAGAGGGTCCATCATAGCGTTTATCATATCGACGTCATTGCTGTTAAACGCCTTTTCGACTATACCTGCCATCTCCATGTAATTTGAAAAAGAGGCCTGTTCAAAACTCTGCGCCGTTGGCGCGCTGGATGTGCTTAGACTTACATTTATCATGCTTGACCCGCCACCGGGAGATGGCGAGAAACGTGCCCAGTTGCCCGTAGTTAACCGTATTGAAAACGTATTAGTGATAGAATATGCGAAGGCGTCCGACCCGGTAACATTCTGAATAACCTGAGCCGTGCTGTTTATGTTGACACTTATCTGGCCGGTGTCTCCCATATAGGGATAGAAACCGCTGGATGAGGCTATCGACTGCGGTGATGAGGCAAAGCTGGCCGCGTTGGTCAGATTGCCGGAAAACAAATATTTGTTTCCCGTACGGGACAAAGACAGGGCATAGAGGCTCTCTTTTATCGTGCCGATTTCAGCAGCGATATCCTGTCTGCCTGCCGTGTCGGTCGAGCCGTTTACACCGCTCACCATCAGCTCCTGCATACGCTGAAGGTTATCTGTGACGCTCGTCATCGCCGTATCAGACGATTGAAGGAATGACTGGGCAGAGACTATGTTTTTCTGGAACTGGTCGGAATTTGCTATATCCACCTTATAACCCAGGATTTTACCCATGCCGGAGATGTCATCAGACGGCTTATTAATCTTAAGCCCTGACGACAGCTGTTGCTGCGAGTTAAAGAGTTGCGAAGTATTGTCCTGAAAACTCTTCTTCATCATGTCTATGTACATGAAACTTGATATTCTCATAATCTCATCCTCGTCATTTTACCAAATTAACCAGTGTATCCAGCAGCGTGGTGGTTACGTTTATAATTTGGGCCGCGGCCTCGTATGATTTCTGATATTCGACCAGGTTCATCGCCTGTTCATCTAAAGATACCCCTGAAGTCGAGGCATTCTGCTGCTTAAGCTGAGCCAATACATTATTCGAAAATGTCAGGTTATCATTTGCCGTACCGGCGTAGTTGCCAACTGAGGCAACGACTGACGCGTAATATTCGCTTATCGTACTCTGGGACAACACCGTGTTTACCTGGCTGCCGAGGGCTACCATGGCAAGTGCATTGCCGTTACCGCCCGGGATAGCGTTGGGTGAACTTGCCGCCGCCAGTTGTGTCGGGTCTGTGAGCAGTACTTTGCCATTGTCAACGGCATTCTGTATGGGCGAGATTTTAAACACATCGCCTGCCGCTGTCTTACCCGCAAAAGTTACCTGCATCCCATCGACGGTAAGCGAGTTGCCGGAGAGTGTGCCATTTGTAGAAGTATTATTTTTTATATCATGCAGCTGATAGTTGTCATTGCCGGTAAAACGCACCTCATATTCCTTGTAGGTAATGGCCGAGTTATCTGTTATAATCGCCGAAGCTACGGATGCAGTTGAGCTGTTTTCATCAAGGGTATATACGGAAATAGGATTGAAGAAATTGCTTCCCGCCTTGCCATTGAGGTCGTAGCCTTTGGTCTGGACAGAATTGACCATGTTTGTAATTGCCGCAACGGTACTTCTCAAACCCGCTAAAGCTGCAGGCAGCCCGCTCTGGGCGCTGTTTTTTACTTCAAGGTCTGCACCCAGCTTCCCGCCAGTTATCTTTGAGGTTAAATCTATTCCACCCATGTTTATCTGCACTTTATTGTCAGTCTGTTTCTGCATCTCTAAGGGGTTAACAATGCCGCCGACACCAACAAGATTCCTATCGCCGACAATGACGGTGACGGCACCGGTTTTATCGTCTAATGTGTTGAAGTTGACCAGCCCTGCAAGTTGATTTAACGCATTCTGCCTCTTGTCAAGCAAGTCGTTTGGCTGCTGGTTAGTTCCACTTTGTGCCTGCGCTATGCTTACGTTATAACTTGAAATCTGAGTGGCAAGCTGATTTATTTGTTTCAGGGTATCAGGTATGGATTTATCTATGGATTGGCCGACATTGGTAAACTGGCTCTCAATTTGCTGAGCCTGAGTGATAATATTTTTGCCGTCTGCCATGACGACAGTCCTCTGTTCCGGGGTTTGAGGATTTGTCGAGAGGTCCTGCCACGCGTTAAAAAAAGTGGTTATCGACGCCGAAAGCCCTGTGCCTGTCTGGTCATTCATCGCGTTCTCTATTTGTGAATATGTGCTTTGAAGTTCAGCCTGCCTTCCATTGTTTTGCTGTTCAAGCAGCATCTGCCCCTGAGTATAACTATCATACTGTCTCTGTACCGACGCTAAATTTACACCCGTGCCCGAGGCGCCGTTAATTGCGTAAGTGGGAGAGTTAACTTGCAGTATTGCATTTTGCTGGTTATACCCAGGGGTATTAACATTAGATATGTTATTACCCGTAACGTCAAGCGCCTGGGTCATTGCCGTTAAAGCCGAATTAGCTATGCTCATCAATGCTGTCAGTCCCATATTTAAGCCTCCCTCGCAAGAAAAACCCCGGTTTTGCCAACTGTGGGATTTACTCCATGCAGATTCAAAAAGTTAATGTTATTCCTTACGTATTTCAGAGATCTATCTATCAATACTTTGTTAAACTCATTCAGCTCGTCTATGCTTTGCAGCAGAGATTTTAACATTGTCCGTATCCCGTTAAATTCCGTATCGCCCGTTATCTCCGCCAATGTGTTTATATTCATGTCAACGGCCACTTTAATTCCATCCTTAGACGGGACACCCTTTATCTCTGTCACAAACTTCCTCATGAGCCTTAACCTTTCCTCCTCAAGCAGCCTTAGTTTAAGCGTCTGAGTATATTTCTCCTTGGCAAGGCTCTCCACTCCCTGTTCATTGAAATCAATGAGATTCTCACGCTCTCTTTTCAAGAGTTCAAAGAGCGCCTTATATCCCTCGATTTGAAGGGTGAGCACTTTCTTTATATCGTTTGCAGTTTTCAAGCTATCTCATTTATCATTTTTCCGGCTATTTCACCGGGGTTTATAGTATAAGTGCCATCGCTAATAGATTTCTTTACATCGTTAATCTTATCGTTCCTCACATCGGGCAGCTGGGCAATCGCCCTTGTCATCTCCTCGATGGAGCGCGCGTTAGAAGAGAGATTTACGCTGTCAGTACTATTTGCCGTGCTAGTGTCAACTGTTTTGTCAACCTTTTTTACAGTACCGTATAGCTGCTTTGCCGGTGGTACACTGCCGTTAATCTTCATCTGTTACCTCCTGAACACAGTTAGTTAACCAGTAAATTAACCCACACTTGGTTTATCTATTACTATCGGTACTTTCTGCTGACTTCTTTAAGTCTGACGGGTTGTTTGCGTCATTTTTTTCAGATAATCTCGTTAATTCCTTCACAAATATCTTCCTGATTCCAATGCCTCGCTGGGCCAGTGTCCTGGATAACTCCGTATCGAACATACTCATATACACATCGCCGCCAAGCCCCTTGCCAAAAGTCGTGCCTAAACCCTTTCTCATCGTCTTTATCAGCTCAAGCAAAAACACTGATTCCACTTCTTTTGAAACGGTATCTATCGTGCCGCTGTCTTTTTTACCCTTTAAGGTCTCTATGCCTTTGAGTGAATCTAATGAGCCTTGTACCGCTTCCATGTCCCATCCTTACGCCTTGTCTTTGCCTTAGGGGGTCGATGACCCAACCGTTGTGCTATTATATACTTGCAATTACCATGCCATATCAGCAATATCCTTCATTCCGGTCAATCTTACTCTTATAACATGGAAAAATATTCCCACTGCCGTGTAATATTTTCCTATACAGCAACGGCATCTGTGCCAGATTGAAACAGCTCACTGGATTTCCAGCTGTGCGGTGAGCGCCCCGGCAGACTTAAGCGACTGAAGTATGGCTATTAAATCGCGCGGCGCCACGCCGAGTTTATTTAACGACGTGATTATCTCGCCTAACGTAGCCCCTGAAACCTTTGAAAGGGCTACCTTATCGGTTTGCACATTGATGTCTGTCTGAGCGCCTATGTTCCCCTGAGGACCTGAGATTTGCGGGGTTTGGGTTATCTCGATAGTCAAATCCCCGTGTGCTATAGCCACAGGAGACAGCTTTACACTTTCCCCGATAACTACCGTCCCCGTGCGCTCGTTTACGATTATCTTTGCCGGTATATCGACTTTAACATCGAGTGCCTCGAGTTTATTTATCAATCCTACGACATTCCCCTGATAAATGGCCGGTACAACGACCTTAACGGACGAGGGGTCAGGTGCAGTGGCATAGCTGCCATCGAGGTTACTGTTTATAACCTCTTTGATATGTGTTGCCGTGGTGAAGTCTGAATCCCGCAGCACCAGCGTTATGTCCTCTGAATTTGCGATGTCATAACCATACTCTTTCTCAACGGAAGCGCCATTTGGCACCCTGCCGACGGTGGCAAAATTCTGCTGCGCCGTAGTGCCGGACTTAGAGACAAATATGCCGCCTATGGAAACAGCCCCCTGAGCGGTTGCGTAAACCTTCCCGTCTGCCCCCTGTAGTGGAGTAAGGAGCAGCATTCCGCCCATCAGGCTTTTGGCATTTCCCATAGCCGAGACATTGGCGTCAATCTTTTTCCCTATCTTTGGAAAAGGCGGCAAATCAGCCGTTACCATAACGGCCGCCACGTTTTTCGATATTATATCTTTCGTGCTTACAGAAATTCCCATCTTCATCAGCATATTGATGATACTCTGTACCATAGACCCTTTGGCGTCACCAGTGCCTCCAAGCCCGACGACCAGTCCATAGCCTACCAGCTGATTATCCTTTACGCCCTTGATTGATACGATGTCCTTTAGCCGCTCACAATGCCCGGTCGTAACGCCTGACGCCAAAAACAGGGCGGCTATTATAATTGTACCTATGGTTTTTCTCATTTTCATTAAAGTATCACCTTAACTTTCATTGTCAAAATGGCTTTATAGAACCCCAAATCCTGCCAAGCCAGCCCGGGGATTGAAGTTCCTGTAAAAAGCCTTCGCCTACAAGAAAAAGCCTGACATCGGCTACCTTTTGGCTCGATATGGTGTTGGTTTGGTCAACATCGTCCGGCCTTATAATTCCCTGAACTACAATATACTGTGTCTCGTAATTGACGGTTATCTCCTTCCTTGAATCTATGACCAAATTGCCGTTAGGAAGCACTTCAACTACTTTAGCGCTAACTGTCCCCGTGAGTGTGCCCTCGTTTTTGGTCTCTCCCTTGCCTGTAAATTGATCGTTGTTAGTCGTTTTAAGCATAGGATTTTTAGACGTCAGCTTGTTATTGCTGAAAAAGTTGCTTAACTGTGAATTATAATTAGACTGTTTATTGCCTGTGGTCTCTTCCTTGGTATCAGCCTTTGTATTTTCTACAATATTTATCATAACAATATCGTTCAGACGGTGGGCGCGTCTGTCTTCATACAGGCTTGCCGAATCATTCCATAGAGAACCGTTTTCCGGTCTCTGCGCCGACGCCCCCCCATATATGTAAGGGGACGGGGCGGCCGGCAGCTTGTTCGAAGGGGTGGAACAACCAATACAAAGTACCGCCAACGCCGCTGCCGCCGATATTGCCTTTATCGTTTTAACCATTTTTTCCTCTGACCTCATCTTATTCAATTTGCCACCGTTACAAGATGGCTTCCGGTTATTTTGCCGGTTATCAGTTTGTTTGTCGAGGGGCAGAGTACCTTAATATACTTACCGTCGGCGCCCTCTTCCTTTGCAATCCCTCTGGCTGTAATCTTAAACTTATCATTCTCTATTAAGATACGCACCTCGTCCCCTTTTCTTACAAGTGCCGCGTCAGCAAGGATGCTCTCCGTTATAGGACGGTTCACCGCTATTGAATAAGAAAGCACCTTGCCCAGGCAAGTGGTTTCTGAAGATATAGCCCCTTTTGGTATATTCTTTATATTTATCATGTTCTTATATATATCATCCATAGTAATTGCTTCACCTTTTAACATCGCCCTGCGGTTACTTATCACCCAGTCAAAGGCCTCGACTGCGGCCTCGACATAAGTACTCTCGCCTGAGGACGACCTCAACAGAAATGTTACCCTGCCGGGAATGCTTCCGCTTGCTATCTGTACACTCTCGGGATATGGCGAATCTTTTCCTTTGTTATCCCCGATAATCTGGAGCTGGACCTCCGGCCATGGATAATTGTTCTGGATATACTCCCTGACAACCATCTCAGGCGACCATACCGCTACAAGCGCTGTTAGTAATAATGCCGCCATCATTATCTCTTCAGATTATTTGCAGTCTGGAGCATTTCGTCCGTTGTCTGCACCGATTTAGAGTTAAACTCATATGAGCGCTGGCTTACTATCATGTTCACCATTTCGTCAATCACGTTTACGTTGCTGGTCTCGAGAAATCCCTGGTCAATTGTGCCAAATCCAGACTGTCCGGGGATTGCAAGATTTACCGCGCCCGAGGCATCCGTCTCTGTAAAGAGATTCTTGCCGATGGCCTTTAGGCCGGCTGGATTTGCAAAGTTCGCAAGCTCTATTTGCCCGATTTGATTCTCTGTAGTCTGTGTGTTTTGAAGAACTGACACAATGCCGTCGCTGCTTACCGAAATTGAAACTGTATCAGTTGGGGCGGTCATCTCGGGCTGCAGGACAAGGCCCTGGTCGTTAACAATCCTGCCCGTGCTGTCAAGTTTGAAATTTCCTGCCCTCGTATAAGCGATACTGCCGTCTGTCTGGGCAATTTGAAAAAAACCTTTCCCCTCTATTGCAAGGTCAAGCTCGTTGCCGGAGTTAACCATATCACCCTGCTTAAAAATCTTTCCCGCAGAACTCGGCATAACTCCAAGTCCGATTTGTATGCCCGTAGGAGATGGATAACTTACCGCCGTAGGGGCGCCGGGGGCTTGCACCATCTGATACATCAAATCCTGGAATTCTGCCCTGTTTGCCTTAAAACCATATGTACTCGTGTTTGCTATGTTATTGGAGATAACATCGAGATTGGTCTTTTGTGCGTTCATTCCCGATGCCCCAATAAA
Organism: Nitrospirota bacterium; assembly: GCA_015233015.1. Lineage (GTDB taxonomy): Bacteria > Nitrospirota > Thermodesulfovibrionia > Thermodesulfovibrionales > Magnetobacteriaceae > Magnetominusculus. The sequence continues at coordinate 85,820 of JADFYO010000001.1, forward strand.
TAAAGATCTTATCATTAAAAATACCCTCCTTCCTTCGGCTCTTCAGATAAAATAGTTACCGGCCTTTTCATTATAATGCCCCCATACCGTTAGTAACCTTGGCTGTGGCGTCATCAAACGACTGTACGACTTTTTGCTGTGCCTCGTATTCCCTTAACATCTCTATCATTGTGACCATTTCCTGAATGGCGTTTACGTTTGAAGATTCTACAAATCCTTGATTGACCTGTACCGTTGATTCTACTGGAGCGTCGTTTGATATAAAAAAATTATTACCTTGCTTGACAACAGCCTTTTCATCCTGAAAATCCACAATAGCAAGCCTGTCTATTGTTTGACCATTGACAGATATGGTGCCGTCCGACCCTATTTGTATATCCTGAATATTTCCGGTCTGTATTTGTATAGGGCCGCTTGAGCCTAAGACCTTATCGCCGGTTTTTGTAACGATATATCCCTCTGTGTCCAGTGAGAAATTGCCGGCCCTGGTGTATTTATTGCCTTCGATGCTGAAGTACCCCCTCCCCCCGATTGCTACGTCAAGTGGATTGCCCGTGCTCTGAAACGCCCCTTCCGAATGGTCTGTGTAATAGACGTCCGTGTATGTCATGTCTCTGCCGTCCCCTTGCTGCGGGACGCCGTTTATCTCCGAAATATAGACATCCCTGAAGGAAACCCTGTCCTGCTTATATCCAAAAGTGGCTGAGTTTGCAAGGTTGTTCGACACAAGCTCCATCTGTCTTTGTTTGACAACCATGCCCGATGCCGCTATATAACTTCCCTTATACATTAATCCATCTCCTTACAATGCCTTTACAACTCATGACCAGCTTCTTTGCAATTACCATGCCAACCCCAAAATCCCGCTTGACCCATATACATAGTATTCACTTCCGCCCTTCCAAAAGGGAAAATTGTTATTGTTCGGGCGGAAAATTTTTCCATTCCTCATCTGTTTAGATTCAGGATTAACTCAACTTCGCCATGCGCAACGCCAAGGACATTGCTGATTTCGTCAATACCAAGACCCTTCCCCGTAAGGGCAAGCACCTCATAGCGCCGGTTTTGTCCGCAGTCGGTGTAATTTAACGCGTCGGCCATCTGAAGAAGCCTCTCGAAATGAGCTACTTTCTCATCGACTGACGCCTCGATTGCCTCCAGGATTTTAATACTCTTCTCAAGCCTCCGGAACATCATACCTGCGAGTTTCTCAAACCGGACGCGCTCGGCGTTTAACGTATCCTCATATTGAGGCTCCTTAACATATTGAGGCTCCTTAACAACGCTGACAGCGCCCTCCTCCTCCACAACCTCTTTCACAAGTTCTTTGATGCCAAACAATTTCTTCATATCTCAATCCCCTCATATAGTGCTGCAACTTTAAAGTATTATAAAAACTATTACTTACTGCTCACTGTCATTAGCAAAATCCTTGCCAGAGACAATTAATAATTTATCATCAAGTTGGCACTGGATTACGTCATTGTAAATAACATATAATAAACAACTTGTTATACGTATATAGTTAGAGCGACTGTTAATATATTGTTCAAATATAAATCTCGAATTGGCTTGAATAATTCTACCCCGCGTCAAGACTCCAACACCCATGCCTACAGTTTATATCATTCTACCATTGCAGGGAAATCGTCCTGAGCCTGTCCTGAGCCTGTCCTGAGCCTGTCCTGAGCCTGTCGAAGGAAGGAACCGGTTACTTTTTTATACGTAATTTAATATAATAAGGATATGGCAGGCGGTGAAGACAAGGGCTGGGAGCAGTTATCAGGCCACATCCCGGAAGATGTATGTAAGAGGGGGCTGGTTTCTTTTGACCTGTCATCGGGTGTATATATTATTAAATCCTTTAACATGGACTTTAAGTTTTGTGCCAAAGACAGGACTATATCATTTGCCTCACCGGAAGGCGAGACATTCCTGAGGCAATTTGGGGATTTTTACCGGCTTTCGTCCCTTTGGTATCTTAACGCCACAAAGGATATTCCCCTGACCGGACGGCTTGTTTTACCGCAGAACCTCAACGGAGGGGAGATTTTTTTTCGCGGCTCGCATGTGCTGCCACTCGCACGCCTCGCCGCCAGATACGAAGCCGGCAGAGAGGAGTTCCTATCAAATGGGATTAACGTGCTTGGTGGTTCTGCCGCCGCATATGGGGACGCGGCCGTTGTCTTATACCCCTACCCTAAGGTTCCCGTTACGCTTATCCTGTGGCTTAAGGACGATGAGTTTCCGGCAAGGGTGGAGTGTCTGCTGGATACATCGAGCGAATTTCACCTGCCCATAGATATAATCTGGATGGTCGCTATGATGAGCATTCTTTTGATGCAGCGGGCACCAGTTTAAATAACTGGAAATAAATAACTGAAAATAGTGTAAAATTATATATCGTGATGCTTTTTTGTAAATTATTCTGGCAGAAGGAATATAACTCATGTTCAATGACAAGGTAGTACTGATAACGGGTGGAACGGGGTCGTTTGGCAGAAAGTTTGCGAGTTATATGCTCAGTAAATACAACCTGAGGAAATTAATTATATTCAGCCGGGACGAATTTAAGCAGCATGAGATGTCCATAGAGTTACCCACGTCCAGATATCCCATAAGATACTTCCTCGGCGACGTAAGAGACCGGGAGCGTCTCTACAGGGCATTTAACGGCGTTGACTATGTCGTACACGCCGCGGCGCTTAAGCATGTCCTCGCGGCCGAATATAATCCCTTTGAAGTCGTAAAGACAAACATCATCGGGGCGCAGAATATAGTGGAGGCGGCCATCGATAACGGCGTAAAGAAGGTCATAGCGCTATCGACCGACAAGGCGGTCAGTCCGGTTAATCTCTATGGGGCAACTAAACTGGCAATGGAGAAAATCTTCATTGCGGCAAGCTCCTACGTAGGAACGAAAGAGACGAGGTTTTCGGTAGTCCGGTATGGAAATGTCATTGGCAGCCGCGGCAGCGTCGTCCCAATTTTCATCGATATGTATCGCAGGGGAATAAGGGAACTTACGGTAACAGACGCCCGGATGACAAGGTTTTGGATGACCCTCGACGAATCGGTGGAGCTTGTGAATAACTCTTTTTATTTATCGGCGGGCGGTGAGGTCTTTGTCCCCAAAATCCCAAGCATAAAGATAGTTGACCTCGTAAAGGCGATTTCCGATGACTGCACGTACAGGGTTATTGGAGCAAGGCCGGGTGAGAAAATCCATGAGACCCTGATCTCCGGCGACGAATCCAGGACTGCCTTCGAGTACAATTACAATGGCAGGGAATTATTCGTCTTATTCTCTCAGTTGAATTTCGAGCCGAGGATAACCTCAAAATGCAAGAAATGTAAGAGACTCCCCGAGGAATTCACATACAGAAGCAACAAAAACACCAGCTGGCTTAATATAGACGAGATGAGGGACACACTAAGGGAATTCATGTAACAAATATGATACCATACGGCAGACACTTTATCGATGAAGGCGACATTGCTGAGGTAGTAAAAACACTCCATAGCGGCTGGATAACTCAGGGGCCAAAACCAGAGGAATTTGAACAGGCACTGGCCTCTTATTGCGGCGCTTCATACGCCGTAGTGTTTAGTTCCGGCACAGCCGCCCTGCATGGGGCATACTTCGCTGCAGGGCTTCAGAGAGGGGATGAGTTCATAACCCCTGCTATGACGTTTATAGCTACGGCCAATGCAGGCGTGTATTTAGGGGCAGACCCGGTCTTTGCCGACATAGAATCCGATACAGGGAATATCGACGCGGCCTCAGCGGCAAGTCTGATTACTAAGAAAACCAGGCTCATAGCCGCCGTTGACTATGCCGGACATCCTTTTAACGGCAAACCTCTCTACGAGACCGCCGTCAAAAACGGCCTCGTTCTTGTCGAAGACGCCTGCCATGCCCTCGGCGCCTCACACATGGCAGACGACGGCTCATGGAAACGAACCGGCTCATGTCAATATTCGCACATGACCGTATTCAGCTTTCATCCCGTCAAATCAATAACCACAGGCGAAGGCGGCGCCGTTGTGACAAACGATAAGGACTTTTACGACAGGCTCAGGCTGTTCGGCAGCCACGGCATCGCCAAGCACGCCGCCAATTTTCAATATCCCCCTGACGGACCATGGTATTATGAAATGCAGGAACTGGGATATAACTACAGGATGACGGACTTTCAGGCAGCCCTCGGCCTATCTCAGCTCAAAAAACTCCCACTGTTCCTCGAACGAAGACGTGACATCGCCGCATATTATGACAACGCCTTCAGAGGCAATCGCTTCTTCGACATCCCAGTTGAGAGGGATTACGCAAAAAGCGCCTGGCACCTGTATCCTATCAGGCTGAAAGAACAGTATAAAGACAGTAAGAGAAATATCTTCCTGCAGCTCAGAGAAAAAGGCATCGGCGTCCAATGCCACTATATCCCCGTAACACACCATCCTTTTTATCGCCGGCGTGGTGAAGTCCACCTCCCTCAGACCGAAGATTTTTACCAAAGGCAAATAAGCATTCCCATCTTCCCGGCTTTGACATACATGGATATGGAATACGTACGCCAAAAGATATATGATGTGTTTGAAAACATGCCGGACATAGATGACTATGACGATGAATATGACTATGAATAACGATAGGACTGTCGCCCTTATACCAGTACGACTTACCTCTACACGGCTGCCGGAGAAACATTTAAAGATTATTGGCCCGAAATCGATAATCTCGTGGGTCATTCACCGGCTGAAGCTCGCAAGTGAAATCGATGAGATTGTTATATGCGCGCCAAACGAACCGGAAACAGAAAAACTTCGCCCCGTTGCCGAGGCTGAAGACGTTAAACTGTTTATATACGACGGCAGCGCAGACGATGTCGTTGGAAGGCTTACGAAGGCCGCCCAAGCGCTTAATGCCGGTATATGCGTCCTTGCAAGCGGGGACTGTCCGCTCTTGTGCCCCGAGACGATAGACTCTATGGTTAAGATGCTCAAGGCAGACCCCACCGCCGGCCATGTCTCATTTACGCCGGTTGACGAGAAACTGCCCATTCACGAAGGCATAGTAATCTCGCGCCGGTGGCTTTGGCAGCGGGCAGAACAATACTCTGACACACCGGCGCTGCGTGAACACCATTTTCCTGTTTTTCTCAGAGGGGTTTATCCTGAAAAATTTTCTGACGTGAAGACGCTTTCATTCAGGGACGACGCGCGTTTTTACAGCCTTAGACACAGGATTTCGGTGGATACCCCTGCCGACGTGACGTTTATGAATACCGTATATGAAGAGCTTAAAAGGGCATCTCAGGATTTTACACTCTTAAACTCGATAACCCTGCTCAACGGCAATAAGGCCATCGCGGCAATAAATGACCGTGTATATCAGAAGGCATTCGATGAAACCTCCTATCGTGTGTTATTTATCACCGATCCAGACGCTGTAAGCGGCAGCGTCATCAAGTCTCTTGAAATAGCCGGTTTCTTAGTGCATCACCACGGCATAGGGGCAGAATTTCTGGTTGCCGATAACGCGGTATCGTCTGTTATCAGTGAGCACGGTTATAAGGCGATTATTGGAACTCCCCGCAACAACTTAAAGCATTACATGAGATTTGCAGCGTTAATACTTAATAACAATAAATATTACAGAATTAATACACAGCCTGACGATATGACTGAAACAGATAATTTAAACTGGCAGGCAATAGACAGCGCCGTCTCTGCCGAGACAATTGCCGGCGAGATAGCAAAAGACATAAAGACATGACCTACTGCCCAAAAATCTCCGTAATAACCCCGTCCTTAAACAAGGCTAAGTACCTTGGGCAGGCAATAGAAAGCGTACTGAGGCAGGACTATCCACACTTCGAACATATCGTCGCCGATGGTGGCTCTACCGATGGAACCATTGAAATATTGAAAAAATATCCACACTTAAAATGGCAATCCGCTCCAGATAAAGGGCAGTCAGACGCCATGAATAAGGGTTTTATTATGTCTGACGGCGAGATTATTACCTATTTGAACGCGGATGATTACTTTGAGCCGGGGGCATTTAATACCGTAATAAGGTATTTTCAGGAAGGGGAAAAATTTGTCATGGGCTGTGTGAAAGTCATAAACGACGACGGCACTACATGGATAAACGACCCTTCTGTAAGATTTTCAGATATGATACAGTGGTGGAGGCCGGCCATTTTCTGCTTTAATCCAACGGGATATTTTTATCTCAGAGAGGTGCAGGAAACAGCAGGGCCTTTCGACGTTGAAAACCACTACACAATGGATTACGATTTCCTTCTGAAGAGCTCTTTGACATACCGGCTCAAAAAAATAGACGCCGTTCTTGGCGCCTACCGTCACATCAGAGACACAAAATCCAGGGACTACCCTCTGAGTGAAGACTGGAAAAATCCCTTTATCTTTTCAAAAAAATACTGGAAATTCCTGCCGCTGCGGGAAATTCCATACGTTTCCGCCATGTATTATTATATTATATATGTGAAAGAAAACCGGAGATTGCGCACGTTAGGGAAATCGATAGACGGCGCAAAGAACAGTCTCCTAAGAAAATCTCAGGAAGCCCTGATGCTGCTTAAGTTAAGGCGCGCAGGAGGCGTTATCATATTTGGCGCCTCCAAGACAGGTGAAGAGTATCTTAATAAGTGTAAGCGAATGGGTGTGAAGATAGAATATTTTATAGATAACAACCCCTTGCTGCATGGTAAGCAGTTCATGGGAGTGCCGGTGTTCGCTCCCTCTCAGGTGCTTGAGGGAGGCAGCCATCGTGGCGTCCCCGTATTATTAGCATCCCGGGGCAGAAGGGCTGAGATGCGCCGTGGTCTTGAGGAGATGGGTTATAATGGAGAAATCATATGACAGATAATCTCATGGCAATTCAGCCCGAACTCTGGAAAAAAGACAGATACCTGTCTGAACTAAGAGACAACCACGGCTGGGTCGAACTCCTCTCCATAGACATCTTCGATACCCTTATACTCAGGACATGCCTCAATCCCGGAGACGTTTATCTTGAAACAGGAAAGCGGGCAATAAAAATGGGCATCCTCAGGGCAGGCATGAACCCAAGGGAATTTCAATATGTGAGGCAGCAGTCAGGCCACAGGATATTTCAGGAAAAAAGAGCTGAAATCCCTCCATCGGAAGAGACCTTAAACGATATATACATGACTATGCCGCATAGCTTTGGCCGCATAGACGAACTCCCCGGCCTCGAAGCAGAGGTGGAAGGAGATTTTGCATTCGTCAATCCAACAATAATGTCCCTGATTAAATATTTCAGGGCAATGGGCAAACCCATAGCCCTCCTCACGGACATGTACCTGAGCGCGGCACACATAGAGGGAATCTTAAACCGCGCCGGATTTCCCTTAGAATGGACAGACCTCTTGCTGGTATCTAATGAAGCAGGGGCAAATAAGGGTTCCGGGGCATTGTTTGATAAGATGATTGCCCATTTCCCTCACATTGGAAGGAACTCGGTTATTCATATCGGAGATAATCCCCGGTCCGACGGCGCGGGGGCAGAGCGCGCGGGAATAAGACACATCCTCTATGGATATGACAAACACCTGGACATGGTTTTCAACTGGGAAGGCGTGCGGTATGAAGAGGTGCTGCCTGAAATCTCTCAGCTTAGAAAACTTGCCGCAAGACTAAACGCTGAGGATAAGGCCGGTTACACGCCGTGGTTTACCATAGGGGCGGCGGTGTTAGGCCCGTTTTTCAGCGCCTTTGCAGACTGGGCTGTCGATATCTGCATAAAAGAGGACCGGCACAGGGTATTTCCGATAATGCGCGGTGGCACATTGCTTGCGGAAATGATTGAAAACGCTGCCCGCCAAAGGAACTTCACGTTAACCGCCACGCCGCTCTATGTCTCGAGACAGACGACCGCCTTTGCCGCCATCGAAGACTTCAATGAATGGGAGGCAGAGTTTCTCTTTATCAGGAGAAATTTAACGATACGAAAACTATTTGAGATGCTCGAACTTCCCGAAGGGTTAGAGAAATTTTCAGGTTTCGGCGACACGCTTATTCAGGATACCGGGAGCACTGCCTCGTGCTGGTCTCTGAAACGGCAGCTGTTAGACTATCTGACGCGCCATGATATAAAAGATAAACTTAATGCTCTGGTAAAAAGACACAGGGAGCTCCTCATAGATTACCTGAGACAAACCTGCGGCGCACTTGACGGGATTGTAACCGTGGATTTCGGGTTTCAGGGCACGATACAAAATAACATCCACTGTGCCCTGAAACATTCAGATATTGACGTGGCGATGACCCACCTTGTTGCCCTGGGTGAAGAGAATCTGAGGCAGTTAATACTCAACGGCATAGACATAAGAGGATTTGCGGGAAGCGGCGGGGAAAATCTCGATATGATCAGAAGAATAAACAGGTCTCCCGCCGTCCTTGAGGACCTTATCATAGAAGGAATCGGTACTACTACCGGTTATATGCGGCAGGAAAACGGTTTCCTTGCCCCCGTGCTCGAGAAAGACCTTATCCCTGTGGATGAGATAGAAAAAAAGCGCTCCTGCGTAAAGGGTATCTTAAAGTTTCAGAAGATGTGGTTTCATTTCAAACGAATTAAACCAGCCCTGGCTGCAAATACAATAATGGGCAGAACGAGACAGTTCATTGCCCTTGTCCACAGGGTTGTCGATATGCCATTACCGCAGGAGGCACAGATGTTGAGCACACTTCACCACGAGGACAACTACGGCTCCGACACTATAGCCAAAATATGTAAGGAGGCAGACAACCGGCTCCTCGATGAACTTGGGCCGGAGAAATTCTTAAATAATACCCACTATGGATTTAAATACGGTCAGGTGCTATGGCCGCAGGGTGTGGTATCGCTTAAATATCCAACCTATATATTCAGGAAATATTCGGCTATGAATAATTCCCTGAACTATTTTACTATGATGAATGACATGGTTGCTCTCATGCTCGATGAAGGCGTAGGGCAGTGTGTGGTTTACGGTGCCGGTGAGATTGGGCTTATTGTCCTTCAGGCGGCCGGGATTAACGGCTTAGAGGTGATAACAATTGTAGATGCAAATAAGAATTTATGGGGGGAGCGCATCAACGGCATCGAGGTCGTGTCTCTTTCAGAGGCCATGAAAGGACAAGTACACAACTACGCTGTGGCCTCCCATGTATTTGCCATCGAGATAGTCAAAACAATTGAGGCAGCCTATGACAATGCGGAGGTTAAGCCGCGCATTTACTCAGCGCCGTGGTATTTTTAATGTTTTTCATAAGACAGACACACTGGCGATAGAATATACTTATAGAGAGGAGGTTCTTATACAATGGCTGAAAACGAATTTGACATAGTTTGCTCTTCACATCTTTCGTGGGATTTACACCTGTTTCAACGGCCTCAGCAGATAATGTCGCGGCTTTCCAAAGACCATAAGGTGTTATACATTATACCCATTTCCCTGCAGGGTTTGTGGCGGTTTAAACACATGAGAAAGAGGAAATTCCGCTATTTAAAGATAAATAAAAACCTCACATACTACCGCCCCATCGTTCTGCCGTTCGGTGAGCAATTTCAATTTATCAAGCGTATAAATGAGCGGCTGGTAATTAATCGGATTAAGAGTTTTATAAGGAGGAAACGGTTTAGTAAGAACCTCCTTTTATGGTTATATACCCCGATGGCCTATTACCTGCCGGGGCAGCTTGGCGAGAAGGCCATAGTCTATGACTGTATGGATGATTTCTCGTCATTTTTATACGCCCCTAAAGAGGTCATCGAAAAGGAAAAGAAAATCACAGAGGCCGCCGATGTGTTTTTTGCCGGTGGAGATACGCTTCTGAAAAATAAGGGCACAGGGCATCCCAACGCAACGGCATTCTCTTGCGGGGTTGACGCTGAGCACTTCGGTAAGGCTGCAAGCCGTAAAAAAAATCCCCCGCCTGCAGATATATCCGGCATCGAGGGTAAGATTCTTGGATATTTTGGGGCAGTGGATGAGCGCATAGATTATGATTTGCTTAAGTTTGTTGCCAATTACGACAAGACATGGCAGATTGTCGTCATCGGGCCGATAGTGAAAATCAAACGGCCAGAGATTTTCGACAACATCGAAAACATCCACTATCTTGATTTCAAGTTATACAATGAACTGCCGGTCTATGCCTCATTCTTCGATTGCTGCCTCATACCCTTTAAAATGAACGACCCTGTTACGCAGCACCTCAATCCTACGAAGACCCTCGAGTATCTCGCCATGGGAAAACCCATTGTCAGCACGGCGCTGCCGGATATAGTCGCGAATTTTACCGGCATGGTCTCTATCGCTGACACATACGAGGGATTCGCTGAATGTGTAAAAGAACGTCTCGATGACAACAACAACGAGATGATTAATCAGGGGCTTTCCATTGTCAGGACAAAATCGTGGGACGCGATGGTTGGAGGGATGCTCGATATTATCAGAAAAGGGAATTTCTTTTCATAGCCGGCTGACTTGCCTTTACAAAAGCCGGGAGCGAAAGGCCGGGAGCGAACTCCGACCTTTTTATCGGCAGACTAACCTCTAAAACATAAGTCTGGAGTACAGATAGATCGTGTTATTATGAGAGGCATTCGTACCCAAGCCGTCATAGTCCTTACGGCTGCCGTTGAATCTATCGTAAGCAATATACTGAGCGCCAATCTTTATGTACTTTATTGGCAGATAGTTTACCTCGAATATGAACCCATCGCTGTTGGGGCTGCCTGTTTGACTGCCGGTGTACTGGTTGCCGGTGTTATACATAGTGTCGTCGCTGGTGCCGGTTGTATTGAAATAAGCCACGGTTGCCCCAAGCGCGCCAATGGGGCTTCTATAGACATAATTCACGCTCGCCCTGAATGTGCTCAGTTTGTTAGCCGCGTTTGTAGAACCACCTTCGTCATAAGTAGCGAACAGTCCCTGCCTTTCGTGAATCCATGTGACCTGAGCGGTAACGATATGAAGCGGGCCGATGTATTGGTACTGCGCATCCAGCCCTATATCGGTAAACCTGTCGGCAGGCCCGTCAGTAGCACCGGAAAGGTAAATATCAGACACCATTCCATAAGTACCCAGCATAAGAGAGTGCTCCTGTCCGCATTGCTTCTCTATAGCAACGCGCCAGTACGGTACCGCGCCTTTCACGACAGTGTTCGTGGCAGCACCGGCGCCAAAAGGTCTTGTAACACCATTGTTGGTAGTGCGGTAGAGACTAAACTCAGCATATACCAAATCATTCCATTTGGCATACACACCGGCGCCGCCTACCTGCGTATCCAGGCCGCCATCTATTTTAGTATGCACAGATGGTGTCAGTGCGTTCGTTGATTGTTCATAAGGATATTTCCATACTGGAGTAGTCATATAGATATCTGCAATCGACGGCAGGTTATTAACAGTAATTCCCCAAACAAGAGGTGTGCCTGCTATCGAGGCTGTGCTGTCGGCATAACGGAGGTCCAGCATATCGAGGGAAACTGACTTTTCTACGCCGTCAAAGGTTCCAACGACAAAAGCCCCGACATTGCCATAAATCCTGCCTCCATAAAACAGATTAAATTCCTGAGGAATGCTCGCTTTATCGGTACTCTTATGGCCGGCATTGTCAAAAGGAGTTATGCCGTTGGTCAAATCCGCTCCATCGCCGTTTTGTTTAGCACTGGTATAGGATATTACGGCACCCACCGAGATAGGCGGCAGGGTTTCGTAAGGCGTGCCGGCGGTACTTTGCGTGAAACCGCCAAGTTTAAAGGCGCGGCCCATAGGGGTTAATTCCGGCCAGATTGTGTGGCAGTTAGTGCAGTTTAATCCTGTCTGGCGTGCAAAACTCGGCACGGCATAAGATTTATCGGGGAATAACACAGCCATAACAAACAAGGCCAACAAGGGAAGGAACAATCTATTATATCTTAACAAATTCATCTACTCTCCATAATGTTAAAGTTTGCCCATAAGCCTTAGGGTATAGGACACCAGATTCCACCTTTCTTCCTCGGTCAGAGAATCCGCGTATGACGGCATACCAGAACCGTTGAGGCCGGTTGTATAGGCAAGATAGGCCTTCTCCGGTTTAAATGTCGCTTTGATGGCGCACGAGGTAAAGTCTAAGACCATGGCCGCATCGCCCCAGTCGTCCTTTAGCTGATCGCTCTTAGGCCCATCGCCTTTGCCTTCCTTGCCGTGGCACTCCCAACACTTCATCTTTTCCCATAACAGCTGCCCCTTGGCCGCAGATTCGGGGGTGAGCGTATAGGCCGGCATACTTACCGCGATTGACGCACAGGAACTGTCATTGGGATTTTCTTTCCAAACAGACGAAAATGTCTTGATATAATTTATGAGATCCATGATTTCAGCACTGGAGAGGTCCGCGTTAGAAGGCATATAAGCCTTAGGAATACCCTTTGAGATAATCTCGATAAGGTCATCGTCGGTTGGCAGACAGCCGGTTGGTGTGGTGCGAAACTTAAATGTAGCGGTTGTCAGGTCTCTTGGTTTGACAGTCCTCAGCTTACTGAACATTAAGCAACGTGGAAGCGTGCTTACGTGGCCTTCCCCATCACCTTTGACGCCGTGGCATATCAAACAACGTTCCTCGTAGATTTTTTTACCGCTGTCATCCGTATAAGCCTTCGACGATATGCCGACAGCAATGAACACCAACAAAATAAAACAACTAACAAATACTGCTTTCCGATGTTTATACGTAACCATACCTAAATCTTTCTCCTTTCATATTCAATAATTATATATTATTATTGAAGAACACGCTATATTTCTATCATGAACTCTGCCCCGCCGGTTATGTTTCGCACCGAAAGCCTTCCGCCCATGTTGTTTTCTATTATCGTCTTAGACATGTAAAGACCAATGCCCGTGCCCTTGTCATCGGGCTTGGTCGTAAAGTAAGAATCGAAGATCCTGCCTATGACATCGTCAGCAATACCTCCTCCGTTGTCTCTGACATATATGATTACCTTATCATCGCCGTCCTCTGCCGCAGTACCAGCCTTATTTTCGAGACTGATTTTTATTTCGCCCTTAGTATTTTTTTCAATCTGTCCCTTTTTGCGGCAGGAGACAATGGCGTCTCTGGCGTTATTGATAATATTTAAAATTACCTGCTTGAACTCGTTTGGGTAGCCAGTCCTCCGAAATGTCCCTTCTGCGTTTTCTAAGGATATTACAATGGCGTCTTTTTTTAATATCCCCTCAAACATGGACATTATCTCCGCTATTGCCGCCTTGATGTCAAAGCGCAGTTTTGCTTTTGATGGTTTAAGGAAATTCCTGAAATCATCGATCGTCTGGGACATAAAATTGATGTTTTGCATTATTGTCATGATTGCAGTCTTTACGTACTCCTTGTCCATTTCCCCGAATTCGAAGGCGTCTTCAAAATCCTGCACTAACAGGCCGATGGCGTTTATTGGCTGCCTCCACTGGTGGGCGATAGCGCCTATCATTTCTCCCATTGCCGCCATGCGAGACTGCTGAACAAGCATCTGCTCCTTAGTTCTGTGTTCGGAGACCTCTTTTTGCACAAGTTCAAGGAGGTGTTCGTTGATGTCTTCTAACTCGACAGTCTTTAGTTTCAGGGCATTTTCAAGCCGTTTGCGCTCTACCAATTCAACGAGCAGCTTCCCGTTTATCTCGTTCATGGCATGGGTTCGCTCATCCACCTTCAACTCAAGTTCCTGTTGGCGCCTGATTAGATTTTTCTTTACCTTCTTTACTATCAGGATAGTCAGCAGTAAACCTATAACAGACATCACAACTACAATAGAAGCGGCAATCTCCATATTTACAAATACTTTTTTATCTAATCCCACAATTTCAGAAAGCAGATACACGTTCCAGCCGTTTTCCCGTGCGGAAACCATCTCCGAAACATACCTGACCTCTCGCTGTTCAGTAAGAACGGACGGGCTCAGGGTGATTATTATAGCGCCGTTGCGAACGGCCTTGCTTTTAACGGGAAGCGGCGTCAGGTCAACATCTACATATTGTTTTTCTTTTTTGATTTCTGACAAAACACCTTCAGGCAACATTCGCATAGTATAATAGTTAAAGAGATCGTCATTAGATGCAAAAATAACATCGTTTTCATCCGCAAGGAGCAGAGTACCCTGTATTTCCTCTGTCCCAAGCTTTAAGCTGTCAAGTTTATTTTTAACTACTGCAACCCCGATTACCGCGCCGTCCTTTCTAATCGGATATGACGCGAAATAGCCTGGTTCTTTGTCAACAAGCCCCATTGCAACATATCCCGCCGGTACTCCATTTATTGCCTTTTTATAATAAGGCCTGAAGGCTAAGTTATTACCTATAAACGGATTATTGGAGTCCCAGTTGCTTGAAGCAATAACAATGCCCTCCTTATTGAGTATGTACGAGACATTTGCCCCAATTGAGGCATTGAATTGAGAGAGGTAACTATTAACAACCCTTGCGTCCGTTGAATTGGCACAGAAATTGACTATTAAAGAGTTCTCTGCCAGGATTAAGGGATAACCCGAAAAGTGAGCAATCTTTTCGGTGAGGTAAACACTGTAGAGTTCGAGGTTTTGTTTGGCTGTTTTTTGAATATCTTCAACGGTCTTATCCTTCGTCCACTCAGCCGTAAACCATAACCCAAAAGAACCTACTACTACTATGGTTACAACAAGGATAGTCAGTCCGAATTTGAACCTTGTCTCACCGGCATCGGCAATCCCGTTATCGCTCATGATAGTAAAGGCTATCAAAAATTACGTGTAATAGTCAACCTTATAGACCATAAATGATTGATATTTGCGCCATCTTCCGATTTGAAATCTATGGCAGGAAGTGTTACCGCCGACGCATGAGCGCGAATTACCATTTTAACGCCACCAATATGATATACTACGTGTGAAACTGCATTACGATTGAAAATACATCTGATAAAAGGAGTATAGCGTGATATTTATAAGATACGAAGACGCGCCCACTGAGACGGTTGCCGTTGTGGATGAGGTCAGGGGGGAATTTTTCCCTGAGCTGGTAAACGTGAATATTAAAATCATATATGACCTGAAGGCGAGAAAAAGCAGGGGAAACCTTGTCCTCGGGAGGATTCAAAAGACAAATGAACTCAACAGGCTGTTAACCAGAAACGAGACTATAAACGAAGAGGGATACGATTTTTTCCTGTATCTCGACAAGATGGTCTTCACTCACGTAGAAAAAAAAGACAAGGTGAGGATAGTCAGACATCAGCTTCGCCACATCTACATAGACCCTGAAAGCGTAAAAAACCCTTACAAACTAACAGTCCCCGACATAAGGGATTTCTCGATAGAAATGAAACTGAACAAAGACGACGAAAGATGGGCAGAGCGCGTAATGGAAGTAGCCATGTCCCTCTATGAAACTGAAAAAGAAAGCAATAAGCCTGCGTTTTCAATGAGTTAGTCAGTTAATAATAATGTGATAGTTAAGGATATCCGGAGGTGCAGATTGAGTGACAGAAGGCCGGTTATTTTATGTGTCGATGACGAACCCTTAAACCTGAAACTACTTAACGCCATACTTATCCATAAGGGTTATGAGGTGAAGGTGGTTACAGACGGCCTTCAGGCCCTTAAGGTAATCGACGACCATAAGATTGACCTTGTGCTTTTGGATGTTATGATGCCCGGCATGGACGGCTTTATGGTATGCGCTGAGATAAAGGAAGACGAGCGGTATAAGAACATACCAGTCATTATGATAACGGCGCTCAACGATGCCGGGAGCCGGATTAAGGGCATCGAGGCGGGGGCTGAGGACTTTATCTCCAAACCTTTCGACGCGGCTGAGGTATTGGCGCGGATTAAGATGCTCCTGAAGATGAAGGAATTAAATAACGACCTCCTTTTCGCGTATAACTGTATAGGGGATTTAACCTCGTATGGCGAGCAGGCGATGCAGGATTTCGATCCGGTTAAATTTAGTTACATGTCAAATATCGACAGAATCGTAGGTAGGCTTATAAGGCAACATGCGCGTGAACTGGATAAACCCAACATGGTTATTATACATACGGCAGATGAACTCGATAACTGGCACTGGCTTAAGTATGATTTAATAGACGGCAAGGTGGTGAAATCATCCATAGCCATAGATCTCGAATGCGATAATTGCCCTCATCTAAAGTCAAAAGAACAGATATTCTCCTGCGCGAATAAAAAAGATATGAGCGAGGCGGGCATAGATAGCTTTGTCTATTTGCTTGAGCAGATGGGCATTAAGGTTTCGAATATTATCTGGTATTATGGCGGTAAGTTCTGCGTATTTGCGCTTAACTATGGCAGACCTATCAAAAAATATGACACCTCTGTTCTGAAGAACCTTGTGATGCAAGGCCTTTTTCTACGCTCTTTGTCGATGCAGCTGACAGAAACGGAAAACGCATTTGAGTATGCAATTTATGCCCTGGCGAGGGCATCAGAGGCAAATGACGAGGACACGGGAAATCATATAATCAGGGTCGGTGAGTATAGCGCCCTGATGGCAAAGATATTGGGTATGGATGAGGTTTTCATAAACGCGATGCGCATTCAGGCGCCGCTTCACGACGTAGGTAAAATCCACGTACACCCCGATATTCTCAAGAAAAAGGGTAAACTGACAGATGAAGAATTCAACCACATGAAACAACATGCTTATTACGGTACAATGATAATCGGCGACCATAGCAGGCTTGAAATAGCAAAGAACATCGCCATCACACACCATGAAAGATGGGACGGCACCGGTTATCCCGCAGGATTAAAGGGGCTGGAAATCCCCATAGAAGGCAGGATAATCAGCATAGCCGACCAGTATGACGCCCTAAGAAGCGCCAGACCGTATAAACCTGCCTTTGATCATAAAACAACATACCACATTATCACTGAAGGCGATGGAAGGACGCTGCCTTGCCATTTCGACCCCGCCGTTCTCGAGGCGTTCATAGAGGCCGCTTCACGGTTTGAAGAGGTATATGAGAGGCTCAAGGGCTGACACGCCTTTAAGAGGCACTCGCAGGAGGAATTATGAATGAGATAAGGCAGACGCCTGTACGCAGATTTATATCGATGCGCAAATCTTTTCTTTTGATGGTTGCCTCCACAGCTCTTATATTTATAACCTTTGTAGGCAGCGGTATGTGGTTTTCATCCAGCCTCAGAGGTTTCAGCAGGGCGATAAACCTTGCTGGTTCGGAGAGGATGAGGGCGTTTCAGATAGCATTTTTAGCTACACGCGCATTAGGTGAACAATCTCCGCAAAAAGAAGAAACCCTCGGACATGTAAAGATGGAAATGGCCAGATTCGAAGAAATCCTTAACGCCCTTAAAGACGGCAGCGTTAAATACGATATTGTTAAAGTTACAGACAAGGAATTAGATAAGAAGCTGATACTTCTTATCAGGCGATGGGAAGAGGAGTTTAAGCCTCAGCTTGATTCCATATTTATGGCCCCGGCCGGGGACAGGAACAACATCATGCTGGAATGTGGAAGTAAAATTCATGATTTCGTCGAGGTGGACATCGATGGGTTCGTAACGCTGCTTGCAAACAGAATGGACAGAATAGAGCAGGTTTTTGTCAGAGGAAGGTATCTCCTTACGGCAATAGGGATACTTTTAATGTTGCTTAATTTATTTTATCTGCGGCGCAGGGTGCTGAAGCCGATAGGAGTACTGGTTCAGGACACAGAGAAAATAACAAGCGGCAATTATTCGTTTTTGGTCGATATTGAGGCGGCAGGCGAGCTGATGGTGCTTGCAGAGCGTTTTAACATCATGACAGGCGCTATCTCGCGGTCTTTCAAAGAAATGGATGCACAGGTTCAGCAGAGAACTCAGGAACTCTCTACCGCCAATGCGACAATGCAGTCTTTTTTTGACAGTGCCGCAGACGCTATTATCTCGATAAACCACAAGGACAAGACGATAATCCTTTTCAGTAAGTCTGCTGAGACCATATTTGGCTATTCGTCCGATGAGGTCATTGGTATGAATGTCAATATCCTTATGCCGGAGCCGTTTCATTCGGCTCACGATCAGTATGTAAATAACTATCTCGAGACGGGCGTAAAAAAGATATTGGGACATACGGTAAGGGTAAAGGGAAAAAGGAAAAGCGGCGAAGTCTTTGACGTTGACCTGTCTGTAAGTGAAAGCATAACTCCGATGGGCCGTGTGTTTAACGCCATAATACGCGATATGTCAGAAAGGGTACAGGCGGAGATGCAGATGCAGAAACTCTCCAATGCAATAGAGCAGTCCTCGGAATCAATAGTGATAACAGACTATAACGGGATAATTGAATATGTCAATCCAGCCTTCGAGCGGACAACCGGTTACAGCCGCTCCGAGGCCATAGGGCAAAACCCGCGAATACTTAAATCCGGCAGACAGCCGAGGTCATACTATAAAGAACTATGGGATACCATCATAGGCGGGAGCATCTGGCATGGTGAGTTCAGCAACATAAAGAAAAACGGCGAGATTTATTATGAAGACGCGACTATTACCCCTATAAAAGACAAAAACGGTAATATAACTCATTTTGTGGCGATAAAAAATGACGTAACGGCCAGAAAACTAGCCGAAGCGGAGGCCGCTAAAAAGAACGCCGAACTTGAGATAAGGTCTAATTACGACACGGTATATGCCAGAGCAATCTCGATATTCAGTGCGACCTTTGATCAGAAGCAAGCCATATCGGATATGCTGGAGCTTCTTTCAAGCTCCCTGCCCTACCCCAGCACGGCATTTTATACATATGACGAGTGGAGCGGGATGCTCGTATGCGAATCCGCATACGGGGTCTCAGGTCTGAAGAACGAATTCAGGCTTTCCGAAGGAATAATCGGACAGTCCGTAGTCAGCGGCCACGCCATAGAGATAGAAGGCAGCGAACAGTTTCCCCTTACTATTGAAACAGGACTTCTGTCGATAACGCCGCAGGCCGTAATCGTCCAGCCAGTGTTCTATCAGGGAAAGGTAATGGGCGTCCTTGTGGCCGCGTCGGTTGTGCCGCTTAGTGATTTTGACAGGGGATTTATTGAGCGGCTTACGATAAACATTGGCATCTCTCTGCAGAACCTGAGGCAGTATAACGATATGAAAGAGCTGTCGGAGCAGATAAAACTAAGGGGCAGCGAGATAGCTCAGAAGAACATTCAGCTTGAGGCGTCAAACAGGCTGAAGTCAGAGTTTCTGGCTAACATGTCCCATGAGCTTAGAACTCCGCTTAACGCGATTATCGGGTTTTCGGAGATACTCAAAGACGGAGTGTTGGGTGAGCTTGGGGATGGTCAGAAGGAATATGTAGAAGATATATTTACCAGTGGGCAGCATCTGCTGTCTCTTATCAACGATATTCTCGACCTGTCAAAGATAGAGGCAGGGAAGATGACCCTCGACCTCGAAAGGCTTAACGTCCCCTACATGCTTGGCAACAGCCTGTCAATTATAAAGGAAAAGGCGCAGGCCAACAATATCACGCTTAAACTCGACATCGATGAATCTGTCGGGGATATGTACGCTGACAGCAGAAAATTTAAACAGATTGTCTATAATCTGCTTTCTAACGCCGTCAAATTCACCCCTTTAAGTGGGACGGTAACTTTGAATGCCAACGTAATTACTGCCGATGGCGGTAAATTCCTTGAAGTCTTCGTCTCCGACACGGGAATCGGTATGTCTGAAGAGGGGATGAAGAAACTCTTCAGGCCATTTGAGCAGATAGACGGTTCACTTTCGAGAAAGTATGAGGGCACGGGGCTGGGCCTTGCCATGGTAAAACGGCTGGTCGAGCTGCACGGGGGCACGATAGGCGTTGAGAGCGAGGAAGGCAGGGGCAGCAGGTTTACCTTTAGAATCCCGTACAGGGAAGACGGCATCCAGCCATTGCCGGCGGAGGCGCCGCCCGGTCACTCAATCGGGCAGCCGGCCGGGCAGTCCGAAGAGCCGCTTGTGCTTATCGTAGAGGACGACCCTAAGTCGGCTGAACTTATAGCTGCCCAGCTTGCGTCTGAGGGTTACCGGACAATTTGGGCAGAAACCGCAGGGAAAGGGCTTGCCCTTGCAGTAGAGGAAACCCCCGACCTCATCACCCTTGACATCATGCTTCCTGACATGCACGGATGGGATTTTCTTAAAAATATGAAGGAAAACGAAGAGATAAGACACATACCTGTGGTGATAATATCACTGGTGGCCGACAAATCTAAGGGTTTTATACTTGGTGCGGCCAACGTACTGCAAAAACCCGTCTCAAGGGATGAGCTTATCGAGGCTGTCAGGCATCTGGGAATATTGCCTGCCGCAGGGCAATTAAAGATACTCGTAGTGGACGACGACCCTAACGCGGTTGAAATAGTTTCAAGATATCTTCAGAATGAAGGTTGTCTGGTATTCAGCGCCTATAGCGGACAGGAGGCTCTCGATACGGCAAAAAGAGAACTGCCGGATTTGATAGTGCTTGATTTAATGATGCCTGAGATGACAGGTTTCGAAGTCGTGCGCGCCCTGAAAGATGTGCCTGATACCGCATCGATACATATCATCATTCTCACCGCAAAGATAATAACGGATGATGACCGTAAGGCACTGAACAGCAATGTCTGTGAGATAGTCCAAAAGGGGAGTTTTGACAAGACAGAATTTATTACCGAGGCAAGGCGGGCTATGCGGGGCAGACGCCTGCCGGAACCGGTTATCATCGGACTGCCTCTTGCGAAAGATGTCAAAGATATTGAGCGTAAGCCGCTTCAACCCGGAGATACCCTTATCCTGGTGGTTGAGGATGACCAGGCACAGTCAGACATAATGAAACTCTTCCTTGAAAGACAAGGATATAAGGTAATGCAGGTGGCAAACGGACATATAGCGCTTGAGCTGATGAACAGCCGCACACCTGACATTATAGTCCTTGACCTGATGATGCCTAAGATGAATGGGTTCGACTTTATAGAGAAAATGTCTGAAAATCCCGGATTTAAGGACATTCCTGTTGTTATAGTCTCCTCAATCGTGGGGGAAACCAAAGGAAATACGTTGAGCGCCAACGCATTTCTGAGAAAACCTGTCAGGCACAAGGAAATGCTCGCAGTGGTGGAATCGCTGCTTGGCACGGATTATAAAGACAGCAGGCTGAAGATATTACTCATAGACGACGACCCAAAGGCAATTAAAATTATTTCTTCCTACTTTATTGATGACAGATACGAAGTGCTGAAAGAATATAGTGGCAGAGAGGGTATCGAAACTGCCACGTCAAGGAAGCCGGATATTATAGTACTTGATTTGATAATGCCGGAGATGAACGGTTTTGAAGTCATTAAAGAACTCAAGAGTAGCGACGCCACAAAAGACATCCCCGTAATTATTCTCACGGCCCAGATATTGACAAACGACGAGCGCGAGGAGCTGCTCTCATACGCTGAGATGATATTCGGAAAAGAACCATCCTCTGATAAGTCCATTCTCAGAAAAATAGAAACGTTATTGAAAACAAAAAGTTGAGCAAACCGAAATAAGAAGATACGAATCATTAAGATATGAATCATTAAGATATGAATCGTTAAGATACGAATCATTAAAATATGAATCGTTAAAATATGAATCGTTAAGATATGAATCATTAAGATATGAATCGTTAAGATATGAATCATTAAGATATGAATCGTTAAGATATGAATCGTTAAGATATGAATCATTAAGATACGAATCATCCTGAACCTGTCGAAGGATGCCCATCCTATAACCACGCATCATACATAATTGTAGGTTAATACATTTTTGTAGCATGAATGTATCCTGCTCCGCCATACATTATCCTTATATATCTATGCCTTATATACTGGCATGAATTATGATAATATTTTAATAGATTATGAGGTAATTTTAACAGAATTTTAATACGGACTTAAATTTCTAAATCGCTGTGACGGCAGCATTGGGAGGGTATGTGTGATTAACAAAGAGAGAACCGCTATGACATGGCATCTGCCGGATGGCAAGGCCGCAAGGTTACAAAAATAATTCCACAAGTGAAGGAGAACAGTCATGAAACATTCTAAAGTCAGGCAACGATATGCGGGAATTCTAATTTTGTTGTTAGGGTATTTCCTTTTATCCACGGTTGTGCCTGCCCTTGTGTCCGCCGAGGACCAGGGTGCGCCGGCGCCGGCGGCATCTCAGGCGCCAGCAGCGGCGGTGTCGCCAGCGCCAACTCCCCCCCCGAAGGCCGACCCTTCGGGGGCCAATATTGGCGGGGCAGCCGACGTAGTAGGTGCATCGCCTGGTGCTCCAACGGCCGACGATTTGAAAAACATGGCCGCAACTGAACCTTTGGCAATAAAACTTGCCGACGTAAGCGGCCACAACAGGATAGCCATAAATTTTATGTGGACGTTGATTTGCGGATTTCTCGTGTTCTTTATGCAGGCCGGTTTTGCCCTCGTTGAAACGGGGTTTTGCAGGGCAAAAAACGCCTCGCATACGATGGCCATGAACCTGATGGTGTTCGCGTTAGGCGCTATAGGCTACTGGGTGGCGGGTTATGCACTGCAGATGGGCGGCGTAGGGGCAGTTGCCTCCCTCGCCGGCGGCACAGGGTTAATGGACGGGGAGTTCACCATAAAACTGTTTGGCAAGGAGTTTGGACTATTCGGGACGAAGGGTTTCTTCTTGTCGGGAGATGCGTATGATGCATCGGTATATACGCTATTCCTATTCCAGCTGGTTTTTATGGATACTACTGCGACGATACCAACTGGTGCAATGGCGGAGAGATGGACGTTTAAGTCATTCGTTGTCTATTCGTTTTTTATTTCCATGGTAGTATATCCGCTTTACGCGAACTGGGTATGGGGCGGCGGCTGGCTTTCGCAGCTCGGAAAGAATTTCGGATTGGGACATGGCACAGTTGACTTTGCGGGATCGAGCGTTGTTCACATGTGCGGTGGAGTTGCCGCCCTTGCCGGGGCGATTGTCTTAGGCCCGAGGATTGGGAAGTATAAGGCAGACGGGACGCCAAACGCCATACCCGGCCATCATATTCCCATGGCGGTACTTGGCAGTCTAATCCTTGCGTTTGGGTGGTTTGGTTTTAATCCGGGAAGCACACTCGCAGGCGGTGATTTGAGAATATCCGTTATAGCGGTAAATACCCTGCTTGCCATGGCGGCAGGTGCATTATCGGCCATGGTGTATATGTGGATATTCTACAAGAAACCGGACATCTCAATGTCGGCCAACGGCCTTTTGGCAGGACTTGTAGCGATTACCGCACCGTGTGCCTTTGTAAACTCCACCAGCGCTGTGATTATAGGGCTTGTCGCAGGAGTGCTTTGCAGTATGAGTGTTTTCATTGTCGAAAGAACGCTTAAGGTAGATGACCCTGTAGGGGCGGTATCAGTACATGGCGTTAACGGGGCATGGGGACTTATAGCCCTGGGGCTGTTTGCAGACGGAACCTATGGCGATGGATTAAATAACGTCACGGGTACGGTTAAGGGCCTGTTCTACGGCGACGCCTCACAGCTGGGAGCGGAGATAATCGGTATTTGTACAAACGTTGTCTTTGTATTCGTTGTAATGTACGTGTTTTTTAAAGTGCTTGATAAGATAGTACCGCTGCGGGTCTCCAAAGAGGTTGAATTAGAGGGGCTTGACCAGAACGAAGTCGCTGTAACAGCATACCCGGATTTCGAGGTCAACAGCATGCGCAGATAATAAGTGGCGGGCAGCCCCGCTTTATGAGAGCGGGGCTGTTCACATGTTGAGCTTTGGGAAGGAAGGCGTCACAGACATACATAATTGTATGACGCTACATTTATGTAGCATCTCCTGTAAGGCATTATCCTTACATATCAACACTTTAGGTTCTGGCACAGTTATTGATAACAGCACATAAGTGTAAATAGGCCATATTCGGCCATTGACAAGGAGGAGTTGATGAAAAAGATCGAAGCCATAATTAAACCGTTCAAGCTTGAAGAGGTAAAAGACGCCCTTGCGGCTATCAACATTCAGGGCATGACTATGCTGGAGGTGAAGGGTTTTGGGCGGCAGAAGGGACACACGGAGTTGTACAGGGGGTCGGAATACGTTGTGGATTTCATTCCAAAAATCAAGATAGAAGTTGTGGTGCCGGAGTCCATGGTGGAGCAGGTTATAAAGACGATAGAAAAGGCGGCATGGACTGGAAAAATAGGAGACGGCAAGATATTCGTTTCCAGCATCGAGGAGACGATGAGGATAAGAACAGGCGAAAGGGGCGAGATTGCCCTGTAGTAAATAAAATATTTTTCAAAAGGAGATGGAAGTGAAGAAGTTTTTACTGCTGGCTTTGACAACACTGACTATGTTATTAGCAACGGCGGCCTTTGGGGCCGACACCCCACCGCCCAAGGTCGTAAACAGCGGAGATACGGCGTGGATGCTTGTTTCAACGGCGCTGGTAATGTTGATGACACCCGGGCTTGGGTTGTTTTATGGTGGAATGGTAAGAAGGAAAAACGTACTGGGCACGATAATGCATAGTTTCGCAATACTCTGCATGGTAAGCATCATTTGGGTCTTATGGGGATATACGCTTTCATTCGGTCCTGACAAAGGCGGGCTGATAGGTGGTTTTGAATGGTTTGGCCTCAACAGCGTGGGGCAGGAACCGTCGGACTATGCACCGACGATACCTCACCTGGTTTTTATGATGTATCAGGGGATGTTCGCAATTATAACACCGGCCTTGATAACCGGGGCGTTTGCCGAGAGGATGAAGTTTTCAGCCCTGTTGTTGTTTTCGGCCTTGTGGCTCACCTTTGTATATTCCCCGGTGTGCCATTGGGTATGGGGCGGCGGCTGGATAGGGGGAAAACTTGGGGCGTTGGACTTTGCCGGAGGCACGGTAGTGCATATTAACTCGGCAGTTGCCGCCATTGCGGCTATAATGCTGATAGGCAAACGCAAGGGCTACGGCAAGGTGCCAATGGCTCCGCATAATCTGACGATGACGATAACAGGGGCTGCGCTTCTGTGGTTTGGATGGTTTGGGTTTAACGCGGGCAGCGCCCTGACTGCCGGGGGGCTAGCCTCGGTAGCATTTGTAACAACAAATACCGCCACAGGCATGGCAGCTCTGACATGGATGATTTTCGAGTGGATGCACAGGGGAAAACCGACCGCACTGGGTATTGCCAGCGGCGCCGTTGCGGGACTAGTAGCAATAACGCCTGCGGCAGGCTTTGTCACACCCATGTCATCCATAATTATTGGCGCGGGTGCGGGAGTTATTTGTTACACTGCCGTAAGTCTGATAAGGCCCAAGTTTGGCTACGACGACTCACTTGACGTAATCGGCGTCCACGGCGCCGGAGGTACATGGGGAGCGCTTGCTACGGGGTTGTTTGCAACTATTTCGGTAAATTCGGCAGGCAAAGACGGATTGTTTTATGGAAACCCCGGGCTGCTATTGACACAGCTTATAGCAATTGTGTCAACATATGTGTATGTGTTTATAGCATCGTTAATACTTTTAAAGATAGTTGATGTAATTGTCGGCCTTAGGGTTGACGAAGAGGATGAGGCAAATGGCCTCGACCTTGCGGTTCACGGCGAAAACGGCTATGACTTCGAGACATAGTTAATAGCCAACAACAGCTCTAATAAAATGGAGGAATATGAAATGAAAAAAAGTCGGTTACGGGCATCCGGTAGTATCTTGTTATCTATCATGGCACTGTTTATCACGATGGGCGTAGTAATCGTCGTACCCGCCTATGCCGATGAGGAAAAGTCCGCGCATCATGAGGAGGCAGCCGCGGCACCTGCCAAAGAGGAATCCACGGCAATCCCTCCCGAAGGCACGGCAGGGCCTGATAACGCAACTTTCAGTCTGGTGCTCAGCGCCTTTAACAGGTACATGTACCGGGGATATGAGCTGAGTTATGGCAGTGCGGTTTTTCAGCCTTCTCTGACGTTTTCCTGGATGGGATTTTCGGCAAACGTTTGGGGCAACATTGACACGTATGAGAAGCCAACCCAGAGTTTCGTCCCTAATACCCCCGAATCTGGCAGCTTTAACGAAGTGGATCTAAAATTCAGCTATACGCGTTCATGGGGAGTATTCAGCCTGACAGGCGGTTTTATCTATTATGGGTTGCAGTACGCGAAACAGACTGAGGAGATATTTGTAGCCGCTGGGTTGGATATTCCTACAAAGCCCGTCCTTACGGTTTACAGGGATATTGACAGCTATCAGGGGACATACTTCAATCTGGCATTCAGCCACTCGATACCGGTTCCAGAAGTGAAGGATATGACGATTGACCTCGGCGCGTGCCTTGGCTATCAGGCCGGTAGTTCCAACTACTGGCGCACGTATGAGACATATGGTTATTTTGGAGCGGGCGGCTACACGGGAAGAAAATACAGCGCCTTTCACGACGGCATGGTATCGCTTGGCGTAACCATTCCGATAGTAAATAACTTAACTATACAGCCGATAGCTATGTACACGTTTCCCATTTCGACCGACGCAAGCAGGATGGTTAACGGCGTGTCATATAATCCAAACGGCGCGCTTGACCCAACCTTTGTCTATGGCGTTAATCTGACATATAACTTCTAGAATAAACAACATCCCCGCCGCCTTCTCAACTGGCACGGCGGCGGGGCATAATATAAGTCTGGCTACAGTCCGTACTTTTTTATTTTGTAGTGCAACACCCTTACCGACATACCCAGGAGCCTTGCCGCCTCGGTCTTGTTTCCACGGGAGTCGGCAAGCGCTTTTTTTAAGTACAGGGTTTCCAGATGCGCAATTGCCTCCTCACACGACGTCTTGTTGGCGGGGTCACAGCCGTACACAGCCTCCGCGTCTTTTTGTTCAGCGTCTACCATAACATCGTCCTCATTAATTGTTTCAGACAAGGACACGGCAACGGCCTTGAAAATACACCATTTCAGCTCCCTGATATTTCCATGCCATTGACGCCCTGTAAGAGTTTTCATAGCACCCGGGGTTACACCTTTTATTGCCCTGCCATATTTTTCGCCGGCCTCTCTGATGAACGCAGACACAAGTAACGGGATATCATGCCGCCGCTCTCTCAGTGGGGGCAGATTGAAGGTTATGCCATTTATTCTGTAATAAAGATCAGGGCGGAAATTCGTATCCGGACCAGCCAGGTTCATGTTAGTCGCTGTGATGAGCCTGAATCTTATTGTCCGTTCTCTTGGGTCGCCTACCTTATAGTACACACCGGATTCAAGCAGGCGCAGGAGCTTAACCTGCATGTTTTCGGAAAGCTCGCCTATTTCATCGAGAAAGAGAGTACCACCACTGGCACGCTCAACCAGACCATCCTTATTAGCCAGGGCGCCTGAGAATGCCCCTTTGGTATATCCAAAAAGCTCAGTTTCGAAAATATCCTTTGGTATGGCGGAGCAGTTTATGGCCACCATCTCCCCTCTCACACCGGATAGTCCATGTATCCATTGGGCCAGTTTTTCTTTTCCAGTACCGGTCTCGCCGGTTAACATAACAGGAATGTCGATGGCAGCGACCATAGGAGCCTTATCGACTATCTCCTTCATAGCCCCGGTGCCTGTTGTGATAAAAGGCGGTGCCAGCCTGTTTATCTCCTTGCTCAATGTCGTCAACTTTTTCCTGAGACTCCTGTTCTCTATCAGTACATTTAGTTCGAGCTTTAACTTTTCTATTTCCAAAGGCTTGGTAAAGTAATTGGCAGCACCCTCTTTTAAAGCCTTCACGGCGTCTCCGACAGTTGCATATGCCGTTATGACAATGACAGGCGGCATGAGTTCCAGAAGTTTAAGCTCCCTGATAAAGGTTATGCCATCCCCATCAGGCAGCCTCACGTCAAGAAGCACGGCGTCAGGGATACAGTCTTCAAGTAACGTCTTTGCCTCTTTCAAAGACGCGGCTATACTGATAGTAAAACTGTCTTCCAGTGCCATCTTCAGAGACTCGCTGAAGTTAATCTCGTCGTCAACGATAATCAAATATGGCAAATTCTTTTCAACTACGGTATCTTCGACAAAATATTCTTTAGCCAACGAATTTCAACCTCGTCTTAGGTAATACCAGTTTAACGCCTGCGCCTTTTACATGACTGTATAATGAAATATCGCCTTCATAAGCCTTAATTATCTTTTCGACAAGGAAAAGACCCAGCCCGGCTCCTTTGGCCCTGCCAGTGACGAAAGGGCTTGTCAACTCCTGCAGCGCTGCCAGTTGGGGAAAACCACCTCCGTTGTCCTCAACAAAAATATTAACGAAAGAACCGTGCTCATCAGCCACAGTTCTTATGGTGATTTCAGTTGCCCCTGCCTGTTTGCTGTTCATCAGGAGATTGTTGAACATCAACCCCGCATAAAACTTGTCGAACAGGAGAGAAAACTCCGGGCACGAAAAAACTCTTACCATACTCTTAACCGCCAGCTTCGCTATAAAGGGTTTAAACTCTATCCATTCGTCGTTTTTGACGGTAATGTCCTTGCCATAAATCAACAGGTTATCTATCAGCCGCTGAGTTCTGTGCAGTTCGTCTGTGGCAAGCGCCGTAAATCTATCGACGAACTGCATATCCGCCTGCCTTGTGGGAAGGGATTGAATAAGGTTTGAGAGCGTGGCTATTGGCGTTTGCAGTTCGTGGGCTAATGTGGCCGTCATTTGACCAAGCAGCGCCAGTGCCTCGTTTTTTTTAAGCGCCTGGCTCAGCTCTCTATGGGTATGCTCATAATGAGTACGCATCTCCTTTAGCCTTCTCCTGTTTTCTGTATAACCCACTATCGCCGTAAAGACTATTATGGTGGTTATAATACCTGCAACCAGCTCCGAGGTTTCGAGTGCCGCCAGTTCCGTGTCCAGAAATACGCGTCTTACGTAGATGTCTATGTTTTGCCCTTCCATCGGGATATGAAAGAAAAACTTGTTCTTTTGTGTATTGGCAGTTTCGTTCATATTATTGTCCACTGCCTGCACCTTATCCTTCATAACGGTAGAAGCAAACCTCTTTATAAATCCCGTTATGTCGCTGATTTCGTGATTATCAGCCGTACCCTCAAACGCGGCCGCAGCGCCGAGAATCTCTCCCTTCAGAGATTCTCTCAATTGCTTTTCCACGGCAATGTTGTCTATCCTGTCCAACACAAGGGTCACAGCTATCCCTATCATTATAGAACACATAAGATATAACACCATCTTCAGGATATACCTGACCATACTTCTATCAATACATCTTTATAATTGCTTTTGTCAATATCCTCAGACGATACACTTATTGTATACAATTTTTGCGCACATCAAGCTCCTTTACCGCTCCAGTTACCGCTATACAAGATTTTAATGTCTGGTATAACTATTGCAATGTAACTTATAGGGTTATTTTGATACTTACGGAGAGTGCCTATGAATAAGCAGCCACACCGGTCTTTATTACGGCATATTACGCAGATTCTATGTCTGTGCTGGATTTCTTTATTTGTTATTTCCGGCACTGGATGCAACTTTGCAAATTCAAAGACGCCTGACAATTCAACCAAAGATACAATCATATCACACGATCCTAATGTCGTGGAGATAGCTCACCCTGAGCGGTTCTCTTTGGTGACGGTAGAAAGCAGACAAGCCGCCGATGAAATTCACCTCACAGGGGTTATAACCCCCGACATCAATCGCTCGGTTGCCGTATTGTCTCTAAGCGGTGGAAGAGTTGTAGATATCAAGGCCAAACTGGGGGACGACGTGAAGAAGGGGCAGCTGCTCCTTCGAATACATAGCACTGACCTTGCCGCCGCTTTCTCCGATTACCAAAAGGCTAAGGCAGACGAGCTGCTGGCGCGCAAACAGTTGGAACGCTCCGAGGCGCTCTATAATCAGGGAAGGACAATTGCCCAAAAGGATTTGGAGGCCGCCCAGGACGCAGCGGACAAGGCACTGGTTGACTTGAAGACATCGCGTGATCACATAATCGTTCTCGGCGGCGACCCCGGTACTGTCTCCCCAATTATCGATATTCGTTCTCCAATCTCTGGAACAATCGTTGAGCAAAACATAACAGACAACGGCGGAGTTCGTTCTCTGGATAATTCTCCAAATCTTTTTACCGTTGCCGACCTGTCCCGCGTATGGGTCATCTGCGACCTCTATGAGGATACAATTTCCAAAGTGAGTATAGACGATGCCGCAGAGGTGCGCCTAAACGCATATCCTGACAGGCTGTTACATGGGCATGTGAGCAATATCAGCCGGGTACTGGAACCCGCTACGCGCTCAGCAAAGGTACGTATCGAACTTGGAAATCCAGACCGCCTCATAAGGGCGGGAATGTTTGTTACTGCAACGTTACGCTCTGCTAAACTAACCGAACGACCGGTGCTGACAGCGTCGGCCATCGTCCGCCTGCACGACAAAGACTGGGTATTTATGTCTCTTGGCGGCAGCCGGTTTCAAAAAACAGAGGTTCAGACTGGTCCAATAGTGGAGGACAACCTCCAGCAGGTTCTTTCAGGGGTAAAGATTGGCGACAAGGTAGTTGCCAACGGACTGCAATTGTTCAGTGCCTCGGAGACAAAATAGACCATGATTCAGTATCTCGTCGAACTGGCGCTGCGCAAAAGGCTGCTGGTTCTCAGCATCGGCTTACTACTTCTCATCTGGGGTATAAATTCGTTTCATCGCCTCCCAGTTGAGGCTTATCCAGATGTGGCAGATAAATACGTCTGGGTTATAACACAGTGGCCAGGACGCGCCGCGGAGGAGATAGAACAACAAATCACTATCCCCATCGAGACACAGCTCAACGGCGTTGGACATATGAGGCACCTTCGTTCGATTTCAATTTCAGGTCTCTCCTTTATAACCGTAATCTTCAGCGATGACTCAGACAACCTGCAAAACAGGCAGCAGGTACTGGAAAAGCTGACACTGGTCACTCTCCCCTCCAATATCAATCCTCAAATAGGCCCGGACTTCAGCCCCGTCGGTCAAATCTACTTCTATACTCTGAAGAGCGATAATCCCCAATATGACGTAATGGAATTGAAGCGGCTTCAGGATTGGGTTGTGGTAAAGCAGCTCATGTCGGTCCCGGATATCGCGGCCGTCTCCATTTTCGGCGGGGAAACGCGCGAATATCAGGTACGGGTCGATCCAAACAAGCTGGTTTCATATGGATTATCAATTGGTCAGGTAGAGCAGGCCATTGCGGCGAACAACGTCAATGCCGGCGGAAGTTTTATCGAAAAGGGCCAACAGGCTTACAACGTCAGGGTTGTCGGCCTGATGCAAAACCCGGCAGATATCGGCGCAACCGTTGTGAAAGTGCAAAACGGGACACCAGTCAGAGTTCGGGATATAGCAATTATCACACAGGGACCTAAGATAAGGCTTGGGCGCCTGGGTAAAACCATTCGCAAAGAGGACGGGCTGATTATCGACAATGACGATGTTGTCGAGGGCATAGTGCAGATGCGAAAGGGGGCAAAGGCTGAGCCTGTCCTTGCCGCCATCGATACAAAGGTGGCATATCTGAATGAGCATGTGCTGCCTCCGGGTGTGAAAATAGTGCCTCATATCGATAGGGACGACCTTGTCAAATATACCACACATACGGTTTTGCGTAATATCACCGAGGGAATTATTCTGGTTGTTATCGTACTGTTCCTTTTTCTGGGCAATGTCCGTTCCGCATTAATCGTTGCTGTTACCATGCCGTTTGCATTCTTTTTTGCCTCCATACTTCTTGATCTCCGTCAAATTCCAGCCAACCTTTTGTCTCTTGGCGCTCTGGACTTCGGCATGTTGGTGGACGGTACGGTCGTAATGGTGGAAAACATCCTGCGCCGCCTCGAAGAGTCGGAGAACTCTACAGGCAAGATAACCGAGACCATTCGGTTGGCTGCCCACGAAGTGCAGCGGCCTGTTTTCTTTGGGCGTGCAATCATCATAACGTCATACATTCCCATCTTTACATTGCAGCGCGTTGAGGGGCGGCTGTTCCAGCCTATGGCCTGGACGGTTTCTTTTGCATTAACTGGCGCCCTGTTTTTCTCAATCCTTCTTGCTCCGGTACTGGCAAGCTATTTCTTTGGCAGACGCACCAGAGAGTGGAGAAATCCGGTGCTGGCATGGCTGATGCGTCACTACCCTAACTCTCTGAACGCGGCAATCAGACATCGTTGGCTCACCATCGCAATAGGGTCGTTGAGCTTTATTATTGCGGCTTTCCTTGGGTTTAGTGGAATCATTGGCTCGGAATTCCTGCCGCACCTTGACGAGGGTGCCATATGGGCACGCGGTACCCTTGATCCAAGCACAGGGCCGTCCGAGGGTACACGGATTATGGACAAGGCCCGGCTTGTATTTGCAGGCTTCCCGGAGGTAACACAGGTAGTGTCTCAGGTTGGACGGTCAGACGACGGCACAGACGCAACCGGTTTTTTCAACACCGAATATTTCATTGACCTCAAGCCGCGTGATAAATGGCGTGAAAAATTCCACGGCAACAAGGAGGAACTCATTGAAGCCCTGAGCAAAGAGGTGGAAAATATACCCGGCGTTGTGTGGGGATTTTCCCAACCGATTGCCGACAATATGGAAGAGGCGGTCAGCGGCGTCAAGGGTGAACTGGCGGTAAAAATATTTGGCAGCGAACTGAAGGATTTAGAGCAAAAAAGTGAAGAGATTGTCGATGTCATTAAGCATGTGCACGGGATTGAAGACATTGGGATATTCCGTGTGCTTGGGCAGCCAAACGTTAACCTGACCGTTGACCGTTCAAAGGCTGACCGGTTTGGCATCAATGTGGCCGATGTCCAGGATGCCATTGAAACGGCGGTGGGCGGTAAGGCAGTAAGCCAGATATTACTGGGAGAAGAACGTTTTGACCTCGTAGTGCGTTATCAGGAGCCGTACCGCAAGACAATCGAGGATATTGCAAACATCAGGATTGTTGCCCCATCGGGAGAGAGGGTCTCTCTTGGGGCGCTAAGCGACATCAAGGTCAGAGACGGTGCATCGATGATCTATCGCGAGGCAAACTCCAGGTACATCGCCATAAAATACAGTGTTCGCGGACGTGATCTTGGAAGTACGGTCGAAGAGGCTATGCGAAGGGTCAATGAAAAAATAAAACTGCCCCAGGGCTACTATCTTGACTGGGCAGGAGAGTACGAAAGCCAGAAACGTGCAAATAAGCGGCTGACTGTTATTGTACCAATCACAGTTCTTCTAATACTCATTCTTCTCTATATGATGTTCAACTCATTCAAGTGGTCATTCCTTGTGCTTCTCACTGTCGGGATAGCAAGTTTTGGAGGGTTGCTATCACTGTTTGTCACAGGTACCAATTTCAGCGTTTCATCCGGCATCGGATTATTAGCCTTGTTTGGCGTTTCTGTCCAGACAGGAGTTATAATGGTGCAATATATAAATCAGTTGCGCGCACGAGGCCTGTCAATCGATGAGGCAGCGGTTAAAGGCGCCACATTGCGTCTTCGCCCTATTATGATGACAATGCTTGTTGCCACGCTTGGGTTGCTGCCCGCCGCCATGTCACACGATATAGGTTCGGACTCCCAGCGCCCATTTGCCATTGTCATTGTGGGCGGACTTATTACCACTCTTATATTGAGCGTCGTTCTTCTGCCTGCGATTTACGTATGGATAGCTAAGCCGGGCGACATATTGCCTAAAGTGGGTGAGGACAATGGGGAATAAAGCCGCCGACAGAAAAGCAACCTCGTATCTGAAACGAGCAAACCATGTACCCTACTGGCGCTGTACGTTTAATAAAGCCCTTTTGAGTTAAAAAACTTCATATATTTTTTGTCCATGTTAACTATATGCTCAGCGAGCCATTTCTTGAGAAAACTCATTATATCAAGCGTTAATCCGCCCTGGCCTGCCATGAATTTCCGTTGAACTTCTCCGGCCTGTTTGACAAACTTCTGGTGTTGATCGATGTGCGCGTCAAATTCTTGTTTTGGATAGCCAAGCCTCTTCATCTCATGCTCTTCGTCTTTAAAATGAGTTACTGTGTAGTTTACAAGTTCGTTCAATATATCGCCTACCACCTGACTGCCAAGACCCAGCTTCATGCCAGCGTGAAGTTTATTAATAAGATCTATTAAGTCTTTGTGAGCGTTGTCATATTTTTTTACGCCGACGCTGTAGCTGTTATGCCACTGTATCAGGGGTGGCACGGAGTTAAGTTTAGCTTCAAGATTTTCAAAGGCAATAGCCTTCCCGGAAAAGCTGTGCTGGTTTAAGGCCAACTGCATCTTTTTTACGATTGTTTCTGATAATTCCTCAGCCGCGGAGGTAGTCTTTTGTGCGTTTGAGGTAACTTCATTCGATAACTTTGAAATACGTTCCATCGTTTCTAATATATCGTTGGTCGTAGCTGACTGCTCTTCAGTTGCCGCGGCTATACGCGTTATTTTATCTGTTACGTCTTCATTAGTCTGAACAATTTCTTCAAGTGAGGCACCGGCCTGATTGATGAAATCCACACCATTGGACACCTCCAACGACGCCTCGGACATAGATTCGACAGCGCTGACCGTGCTCGTCTGGATAGTCAATATCATCTCGGAAATCTCTTTTGTGGCAAAAGAGGTTTTCTCCGCCAGTTTTCTCACCTCATCTGCCACAACGGCAAACCCGCGTCCCTGTTCCCCTGCCCTCGCCGCTTCAATTGCCGCGTTCAGGGCCAGGAGATTCGTCTGCTCTGCTATGTCGTTTATGGTCTGAATTATCTCGCCTATGCGGCTGGACTTCTCTCTGAGTGTATGCACTACGCTCTCGGAGTCCTCCGTTCTGCTTTTGATGCCATCCATGCTTTTGATGGTTTTATTGACCACATCTTTACCGTGCGTAGCAAAATCAGCGGCCTTGCGGGCAGAATCAGAGGCTACCATCGCGTTTTGCGTTAATTCTCCTATCGTCACCTTCATGTGAATCATCGAGTGAACTATCTGCTCTATTTGTTCGGCCTGAGTGCCGGCGCTTTGAGTGGTCTTGTCTGATAACACGCAAAGCTCGTCTGAGGAAGACGCCGCCTGATCGTTAAGCGCCGATATATCATTTACCATCTTGTTCATTTTAGAAGCCAATTTGTTAAATATTTTTGCAGCTTCACCAAGTTCTCCGGCAGCGCTTTCGTCTAATTTAACAGAAATGTCGCTTCCCGATACTGTAAACAATTCAAAACTCCTGAGCGTCTTCAGAAGATTGTTGAAATCATTTTTTACAAAAAACAACACACCGCCGCCGGCTAAAAGAATAATTACCGCAGAGATAAGATATCCCGTCCCTTTACTCTCGTTAATAAAACCCCATAAACCAAGTCCAACCGCCATTAATAATACCAGCAAAAAACCAACGGTAATCTTCATACCTATCGTCATCAGGCCCCTCCTGAGATTTATCGCCGCCCAAAGAGCGATATATTATAATATGTCTTTATTTCACAATACGATTCATTATAACATATTACAGTAAAAGAATTTATATCTGTCCCGAGAGTTTGATGTTTTCAGAAAATTATGGTAATATATAGCAGAAAACGAGGAATCTGCGAAGATGGGTCTAAGCATGTGCCGCCCAAATAAGTCTGAGCCGGTTGAATTGGAGGAGAGAACGTGGAAATAATGTGGCATGAAAGCCTGGAAACTGGAGTCGAGAAGATCGACAGTCAGCATAAAGAAATATTCGCGAGAATCAGCACGCTTATCAGCGCGGACATAGAAAACATGAAAGCGGAAGACAGGGAAGTTGCGCTGCACAAGCTCCTGAGATTTCTGGGAGGTTACGTCATCGACCATTTTAAAACCGAAGAGGAGTTTATGACCAAGGCCCACTATCCAGAATACGACGAGCATAAAAAAGAGCATATGGAATTCCTCAAAAGTTACTCATCATTGGTACGCATGTTCGAAAAAGAAGGTGCTACCGATCTCATCGTAACGGCAACTCAAAATCAGGCGGTTGACTGGCTGATTAAACACATCAAAGGCACTGACCAGAAGGTGACCGCGTTTCTGAAATCAAAAAAATAGGCTGTTCTATTCTATTCTATTGCGATAAGATCTTTACGGCAGCCACAGCGGCCTTTGCGAACTCTATAAAGCGCCCAGGCATAATCCCAATCATGAGGACAAACGTGGCGGTCACTGCAATTGACACAATCAGGGCGTTTGAGTTAGCCGGCTCAACGCCTTCATCTGGAACACCCCCTGCATCCGGCTTCTCAGGTTCTTTCATGTACATATACATCACTACTCTCAGGTAGAAAAATGCCGAAATTACGCTGAATATGACGGCCAACACTGCAAGCCACAGATAACCGCTCCTGACGGCAGACATAAACACATAGAACTTCCCTATAAATCCCGCCATTGGTGGTATCCCCGTAAGAGAGAACATAAATACCAGCATCGCCACACCCAATAGGGGATGTGTCCTGCCAAGCCCCGCATAGTCGCTAATCTGCAGCCCCCTGGTACCCTTTGTGTTTAACATCAGCACAACCGAAAATGCCCCTATATTCATAAACATATATATCAATAAATAATTCATTGCCGCAGATATACCCTCAGGGGTTGCCGCAATTATGCCTATCAAAGCGTATCCCGCATGGGCTATCGAGGAGTAGGCCAGCATTCTCTTTATATTCGTCTGAACGAGTGCCATTACGTTACCTACACACATTGTAAGTATTGACAGCGCTGTCAATATAACAGACCATTCCACTGTAAGGTGACCAAAGGTATAATAAAACACCCTTCCCAATACGGCAAAGCCCGCCGCCTTCGGTCCTATAGACATGAAGGCCGTCACAGGCGTAGGCGCGCCCTCGTAAACATCCGGCGCCCACATGTGAAAAGGCACGGCGGCTATTTTAAACGCAAACGCCGAGGCCATCAGCCCTAAGGCTAAGGAGGCCATCGGGTTTCCACTCAGGTCGTGCACGGCGCAATACCCGGCTATTGTCCCTAAATCCATAGAGCCTGTAACGCCATAAACAAGCGATATTCCATAGAGAAGCAACGCGGTAGAAAACCCGCCCGTAAGGAAATACTTTACCGCCGCTTCGGTTGATTTACCGTCATGCCTTATAAATCCGGCAAGGACATATGTGCTTAATGCCATCAACTCAAGCCCCAGATACAGGGTTATCAGGTTGCCTGCCGAGGCCATAACCATCATTCCGCAGGTAGAAAATACCAACAGACAGTAGTACTCGCCATGAAATGAATCCTCGGCCTTCAGGTACCTTACAGAAATCAGAATCGATAAGATCAGGTTAACGGAAAAGATGAGTTTAAAAAAGATACTATAACCGTCCGAGATAAACATCCCGCCAAATACGTCACCAAAGGCAACAAATTTCAAAGAAAAAAGGGCCGCAAAGGCACCCAGAAGCGCCAGCCCCGCCACTATCTCTTTTCTCGTCTTTGTAAATGCCTCCACTATCAGCAGGACAAGCCCCAGCGAGGCAAGCGCCAGTTCCGGCAGCAGCGGCGTCAGTTCGGAAATATGCATTTATCCTCCGTCTCTTGCCCCATGTTATCCTATTTTACCACGCCATGTATAAGCGTATTTAACGCGTTCATATCCCCGCCCTTTAATCTGCCCAGTAAACTTGCAACTGTGGCGTCCATAAAACCCGTAAACGCGTTCGGATAGACGCCAATCCAAAACACGAGTATTAAAAGCGGGACAATGGTTATCACTTCCCTCAGCGAAATATCGCCCAGCCCCGCAATCTTTTCGTTTACTTCCGTGTAGAAGACCTTTTGATAAAGCCACAGCATATATACCGCCCCTATAATAACCCCCGTTGCGGCCAGTATGCCGGCCATCTTATTCGCCGTAAAACCGCCAAGTATTATCAGGAACTCACCAACAAAACCATTTGTGCCGGGTAGCCCGACAGAGGCAAACGTAAACACCATAAAGAAGGCCGAAAACACGGGCATAACGTTTGCGAGGCCGCCGTAGTCGGCGATTTGCCTCGTATGGCTCCTTTCATATACCATACCGACTAACAAAAACAACGCCCCGGTTATCACGCCATGATTTATCATCTGAAGGATACCGCCTTCCATACCCTGTGTATTGAGGCTGAATATCCCCAGTGTAACAAAGCCCATGTGGCTTACCGAGCTATACGCGATTAACCTCTTTAAATCTTTCTGTGAGAGACATATTATGCCGCCATATATTATGGCTATTACGGAGAGAACTATCATCACCGGGGCCACCGTCTGAGAGGCATCGGGAAACATGGGCAGCGAAAATCTTAGAAACCCGTAAGCCCCCATTTTAATGAGTATGGCCGCAAGTATAACACTGCCAGCGGTAGGAGCCTCAGTGTGAGCATCCGGAAGCCATGTGTGTACCGGAAACATGGGAACCTTCACGGCAAAGGCGGCGAAAAATGCCCAAAACAA
Source organism: Nitrospirota bacterium (assembly GCA_015233015.1). Lineage (GTDB taxonomy): Bacteria > Nitrospirota > Thermodesulfovibrionia > Thermodesulfovibrionales > Magnetobacteriaceae > Magnetominusculus. The sequence goes on from JADFYO010000001.1 coordinate 124,359, forward strand.
CAACATCTGCAGATTCGCGGGAAGCTGCGTGTTCATAAGCCTGACCATGTCAAACGTCCCTGTAACCAGGTAAATAACAATCACACCCAAAAGCATCAGGACGCTGCCCACCAGGGTATAAAGGAAAAACTTCACCGCCGCATAAATCCTGTTCGGCCCGCCCCACATGCCGATAAGCAGGTACATCGGTATCAGCATGGCCTCCCAAAACATGTAAAACAAAAACATATCCAAAGCAGAAAACACCCCTATCATCGCCCCTTCTATCAGCAAAATAGCGATATAATACTCCTTCACCTTGTCCTTGACCGAAGTCCAGGACACCAGTACACAAAGTATCGCAACAAGGGCGGAGAGTAAAACGAATAAGACGCTTATGCCGTCAACTCCAACGCAATAATTTATATGCCATGCCTCTATCCACTGATACTCTGCAACAAACTGCATCCTTGCGCTGGTCTTGTCAAAATTCGTAAACAGCGGTATCACAGCGATAAAATTGGCTATTGTAGCAGCAAGGGCAAACCATTTTATAAGCGAAGCCCGTTCCCTGTTTATCAGGAGCATTGCAAGTGCCGCTAACACGGGCAGAACAATCGCCGTCGTTAACACATATGACTGCTCAAAAAAAGCAGGGCATACCGTACTGTTCATGCGCTTATTTTCCTTAGTCCGATCATTTGCCTGTACCTAAAACTGCTAAAACTGCGAGCAGAAAAAACACCCCGACCGCCATTATCAATGTATAGTGCTGCACCACGCCGGTCTGAATTCTTCGCAGCCTCTGCCCTGACCATTCCACAAACGCGGGAACGCCGTTGACTATACCTTCAATAAACAGCTTGTCCGTAATCTTATCGAGGATGTTTTCTGACACCCAATAGCACGGTTTTACGATTATAATGGCGTAAAACTCATCCACATAGTATTTGTTAAATAAGAGTTTATGGATAGGAGCAAACGCACTGGCAATCTTAGCTGGAAGTTCCGGGCGTTTCAGATAAAAAAACGCCGCCGCAGAAATTCCCGCAACGGCAACTGCAACCGAGACGGCCATCGCAGTCCACTCAAGCGCCAACGCACCTTCCTCATGTATGTGTGTCGTCCCTTCTCCATGGTCAGGCACAAGACCCGCCACTTTACCCAAAAATCCGGCAATCCAGTCGTGCCCGCCAAGTAAATGCGGCACCCCCGCATATCCGGCCACTACCGCCCCTACGCTTAACACTATCAACGGTATCGTCATCGAAGACGGAGACTCATGCAGGTGGTGTTTTTGCTCCTCCGTGCCCCTGAACGTGCCGTGAAACGCGAGGAATAAGACCCTAAAGCTATAAAATGCCGTCAACAGGGCAGTTATCACGCCAATTGCCCATATAAACTTCCCCACCGGGCTGCCGGAAGACAGCGCCTTCCAGAGGATTTCGTCCTTGCTGAAAAATCCCGCAAGCCCCGGAACTCCGGCTATGCTTAGCGAGGCAATTAACATTGTCCAATATGTTACGGGCATGTATTTTTTCAGGCCGCCCATTTTTTGAACATCGAGTTCCCCTCCCATCGCGTGCATTACCGAACCGGCACATAAAAACAGACATGCCTTGAAAAACGCATGCGTGTAAAGGTGGAAAACCCCTGCGGAGAACGCCCCCACACCACAGGCTACAAACATGTAGCCAAGCTGGCTCACGGTCGAATACGCCACAACGCGCTTTATATCGTTTTGAACCAAGGCAATAGTTGCCGCAAATATTGCCGTCAGCCCGCCCGTTATGGCAACCACATTCATCGCCACGGGCGACAGCGTAAAGATGGGATTTGCCCTCGCAACCAGAAACACACCCGCCGTTACCATCGTTGCCGCGTGAATAAGGGCGCTTACCGGCGTTGGGCCTTCCATCGCATCGGGAAGCCACACGTGAAGCGGCAGCTGCGCCGACTTACCAACCGCCCCGCAAAATAACAAGAGCGCTATCAGCGTGGGCAGATTTATTTCTTTCCCGCAAATCATTACTGTTTGAGAGGCTATAACGCCAAGATTATTAAAGACATCCGCATAGTGCAGACTGCCGAAGTTCAGAAATATCAGTATCACGCCAAGACCAAACCCGAAATCTCCGAAACGGTTTACGATAAACGCCTTTTTTGCGGCGTCGGCGGCAGATTTCTTTTCATACCAAAATCCTATCAGGAAATATGAGCAAAGTCCCACGGCCTCCCAGCCGAAATAGAGCTGGAGGAAATTATTCGACATTACGAGCATCAGCATCGAAAACGTAAAAAGACTTAAGAAGGAGAAAAACCTCGGATAGCCCTCATCTCCGTGCATATAGCCTATGGAATATATATGTACCAGAAAACTCACCGACGTTACCACAATCAGCATTATTGCCGTCAGCTGATCGACCAAAAACCCGGCCGATACCTTAAACGTCCCCGACGTTATCCACGTATAGAGGTCCTGATTTATAACCGTCCCCGTGGCGGCCTCGATAAATGCCCTGACAGAAAGAAACAACGAAACAGCCACCGCCGCTATCGCAACAAAATGGGCGTGTTTCTTAAACAGAGCCTTGCCAAGCACAATGTTCAGCAAAAACGCCGCCAGCGGAAGTACCGGTATAAGTATGTAGCACCTGATGTCCATCGGCTATCCTCTCAGCTCGTTAAGGTCGTCCACAGATACAGTCTCCTTGTTTCTAAACAGCAATATAACAAGTGCAAGCCCTATCGCAGCCTCTGCCGCGGCAACGGCTATTATAAAAAACACCATCACCTGCCCCGCCAGGTCCTCGAGATAGTGGCTTAGGGCGATGAGGCTTATATTAACGCCGTTGAACATTATCTCAGTTGACAAGAGCATTATAATAATATTGCGCCTTGTAATGAAACCAAACATCCCTATACAAAACACAATCCCGCTAAGCCACATGTACCAATTCAAGGGTATCATCTATTTTATCCTCTTTTTCGCAAGCACAACCGCCCCGATGATTGCCACTAAAAGCACCAGAGAGGCAACCTCGAAGGGAAACAGGTACTGCGTATAAAGCACAGTCCCAACGGCTGCCGTCTGAGTTACCCGTTCAATTTGGGCAATTCCCCAAATCCCACTGGCTCCTATCCTTATGGTAAGCATCGACATCAATATTACCATGAGTATGCCCGAACTTACCAGCAAACCCATAGGCCATATCGCAAGAAACTGTTTTTTACGAATATCTTCCCGCAAATTTAAGAGCATTATGACAAATAAAAATAACACCATAATAGCCCCTGCATAGACAATTATCTGAACCGCGGAGATAAACTCCGCGTTTAAAAACAGATACAACCCCGCTATATGGAAAAACAGCAGCAGCATATATAAAACGCCGTGCATGACGTTTCTCCTTGTAATGGCCAGTAAGGACATAGCCACAATCACCGCCGAAAAATAAAAGAAAAATATCTGATTTATCATCTATTGCTGACCGCCGTGGTGTAGTAGAAACTTTATCGCTGCCGTTACAACGATATTCGCAAGTGCAAGGGGGATAAGCACCTTCCACCCAATTGCCATAAGCTGGTCGTACCTGTATCTTGGAAGTGTGGCCCTTATCCAGTAATAAAAGAACATACACGCATAGAATTTCATTATAAACCACACCACGCCCGGCACCGCCCCAAGAAACGGCAGCAGCTTTAAGACAAAAGGAGGTATGGTCCAGCCGCCGAGGAAACACAGCACGGCTATGGAGCACATTATTATCATCCCCGTATATTCGGCCATGAAAAACAGCGCAAAACGCATCCCGCTATACTCGGTGAAAAACCCCGCGATGAGTTCCTGCTCGGCCTCGGGAAGATCAAACGGCGACCTGTTGGTCTCGGCAATCGCCGACACCACGAATACAAAAAATCCAAGCCACTGAGCCGTTATGTACATACCGCCGGGGTAGCGGCTTTGGGCATTTACTATCTCTGTAATGTTCAATGACCCCGACATCAGCATTACCCCAACAAGACTAAGCCCCAGCGGCACCTCATAGCTTATGACCTGTGCCGATGCCCTCAGACTGCCGAGAAACGAGAACTTTGAGTTAGACGACCAGCCGCCTAATATCACCCCATAGACGGCCAAAGAAGACATCGCAAACAGAAAGAGAAGCCCGATATTAATATCGGCTATTACAAAGTGGTTAAAAAACGGCACAACGGCCAGCGAAGAAAGCGCCGCCATCAGCCCCAGCACCGGAGCCATAAAAAATATCGGCTTATCCGCGTTCGTGGGTATTATGTCCTCTTTAAAAAAAGACTTTATACCGTCGGCTATCGGCTGCAACAGTCCATACGGGCCTACTACCATCGGCCCAAGACGGTTTTGCATCCTCCCGATTACCTTTCTCTCGAAATACGTGGCGTAGGCTACATGGAGCATCACAGCGCCGAGCACAACGGCTATCTTCACTATGATCAGCCCAATTGTCCACAGCCATTGCGGAATGCCAAACATCGCAGTTTCAAACATCATCTGTATATCTCTTTGTTGCGCATATTTTTCATATACCGGCCAATTATAAACTTATTGCTATAATTTTTATTCATAATTTTTCGATATGAGCCTCGTTATCAGTCAGCACCATACACTTCAGCACGGGGTCAACGGCGTATCCAACGAGCGCGTTAAAGTTTACCTTCTCAAACGTATTTGACAACATCACAACCCCCTCGGGGCAATCCATGACTATTTTCACTGTGACAACGGCCGCTCCACGCGCTGTTTTCACCCAGACCGTGTCGTCGTTACAGAGGCCAAGCCTCCCCGCCTCAACTGTATTTATCGCAAGGTACGGCTCAGGGCTTACGCTTAATATGGCCTTTGATTTTCTTGTCGTAGAGCCGGAGTGAAAAAGAGACCTTTCAGGCAGCAGGTATAATTTATTACCGGGCACAACGCAGCCCTCAGAGGTCTTACGTCCGGGGACTTCTGGCAAAATCTCAAGGCCTTCCACCTCGAAATCCTCCGCCCCGCCCTGAAATTGTACAGAGCCGTATGGCCACATCAGGCCAACGCCTTTTATCTCTTCATATTCCGACGCCGAATGAAGCACAGATATCTGCGTTATCTCTTCCCATACCTCTTTGGAGTCCGAGTATGTTTCATTCATGCCAAGGGCCTTTGCGATGTCTGCAATTACCCTCCATTCGCTTCTGCCCGTGGAGACGGCTGCCCCTTTCCTGAGAAATTGAATCCTTCCACCAAGATTGGTCATTGTGCCGTCCTTTTCTGACCACGCCGACGCGGGAATCACTACATGGGCGTGGCGTGTAGTCTCGGTCATAAAAATGTCCTGAACCACGAGCAACTCCAGCGCCTTCAGCGCCTTCTCCGTCTTTTCCCTGTCCGGCAGATTAAACACGGGGTTTTCGCCCATCACATAAAGGGCCTTAAGGCTGCCGTCTAACGCCCCTTCTATCATCTCAAACAAGTTCATCCCCTTGTCCGAAGGCACGGTCAGAGTTACGCCCTTCTTTAACTTTATCTGCCCCGGCCTCACCGGTAGTCCTCCGGGAATGGAGTCCGGCACACATCCCATGTCTATGAGGCCGCGGTAATTCGGCTTTTTCGAAAGCAGATATACCCGCGCGTCTATCAGATACGCAATCGCCGCAACGAGAAACAGGTTCTTCGATGGAATGCCAGACTGCAACAACGCCGGTCCTACAACAACCACAGGGTTTTTCAGTCGGCTGAGGTCGTCTATTGCCTCTTCCATGTTCTCGAGCAAGACGCCTGTTGCCCTTAGTTCAGGTTCACAGGGAACCCTCAGTGCCTTTATCTTCTTTTCTATATATGGGTTTTTCCCGGTATAGCCTTTCATCTCGGCAAGGCCGATTACTATTGTGTTTAAGACCGTCTCCTCGTGCAGAGGAACTGAGTTGAGGTCATAGTCAATAAAATTCCCCAGACCTCCCGGCTGCCCCGATACCACTACCTTGGCCCCGCGTCTCCATGCCGACCTGATCTGAATGCCAAGAACGGGATTTATCGCCGTAGGGTCTCCGCCTGCCGTGAAAATACCGTCTGACTTTTCTATATCGGATATGTTATTTGCCGTTGCCGCCGTACCAAATATTTTCTCGATATATGTCTTTGCGGGGGCGTAGGACAGCCTTGCCGTGGAATCTATGTTATTTGAGCCGATGACAAACCGCATCAGCTTCTGAAGCATATAGTTATCCTCGTTTGAGCACATGCCGGAGGCTATAGCGGCTATTGCCTTTGGGGAGTGTCTTTTTGCTATATCTTTAAGTCTGGTTGTAATATATGCAAGGGCTTTCTCCCAGCTTACCGGTTCAAGCACCCCGTTTACCCTGATCATCGGGGTCTTTAACCTGCCCTCACTCTCTACATAGTCATAGCCAAAGCGGCCGCGTACACAGAGAAGCCCCTTATTAACTCCGGTGCCAAGTTTAGGCAGTGTCCTTATTATCGTTGCCGCGCGCATCTGTAAGAAAGTCGTACAACCGACGCCGCAAAAACCACACACGGTCTCTACCTCTTTCTCCACATACCACGGCCTGTAACTGTGCCTGTGAAGCCTTGACATAATAGCACCCACGGGACATACGGTAAGACAGTTCCCGCAGTATTCGCAGTTGTACCTGTCGCCAGAGAATGGCTCCACAAAGGAATGCGCCCCTCTGCCGGTTACCGAGATGGCGTATGCGCCCTGGGCCTCGCCGCACATCCTCGTGCATCGGGCGCAGAGGATACAGCGCTGCATATTTCTGACGATAAATGGGTCGTTGACATTTTCAGGATGGACGCGCTTGCCCTCGGCAAAACGTCCTTCACTCGCGCCGTAGCGCGCGACATGGTCCTGAAGCAGGCACTCCCCTGCCTTATCACACACGGGGCAGTCAAGCGGGTGGTTTATCAGCAGGAACTCGAGAACCGCCCTTCTTGCCTTATTTATCTCCTCTGTTTCCGTAAACACGACCATTCCTTCGTTAACCTTTGTGGTGCAGGCCGTCTGGAGGCGTGGGACGCGTTCTATCTGTACAAGGCACATCCTGCAGCCGCCGTAAGCCTCAAGACCCTTTGTGTGGCAAAGCGTGGGGATTATTATTCCAACGCTTTTGGCCGCTTCAAGGATAGTTGAATCCCTTCCGGCCTCTACTTCCTGTTCATTTATCGTTAATTTAACCATATAATCAGTCCAGCTCTCCCATTGACAGATGTCCCCATCTTTGAGATGGATCGGTTACCTCACATTTTTTGTATTTCACGTGATACTCAAATTCCCCACGGTAGTGTTTCATTGCCGAAAGAAGGACATGGGCTGCGCCTTCGCCAAGGGGGCAAAAGGTCTTGCCCGCAACATTTAAGGCCGCGTCCTCAAGCGTGGCAAGGTCTTCCATGTCTGCCATGCCATCTTCAATTCGTCCGAGGATTGTCCTCATCCAGCCTGTGCCCTCTCTGCATGGTGTGCACTTCCCGCAGGATTCGTGCTCAAAAAAGCGCATCGCCCGCTCATATATCTTCACGATACAGGTGGTGTCGTCTAAGACGATAATCGCCCCCGAGCCAAGCATACTGCCGTGTTTCGACAGATTTGCGAAGTCCATCGGACAGTCAATCTTATCCGGCGTCAATATGGAAGTAGATAAGCCGCCCGGTATAACGCCCTTGAGCGCCCGCCCGCCCCTTATGCCGCCGCAGTGTTCGTATATTATCTCCCTGAGCGGAGTACCAAGTGGGAGTTCATATACACCGGGATTGTTTACCGCCCCGCTTACACAAAACAGCTTTGTACCCGGTGAGTCCTTCGTCCCCAGAAATGAGTAGGCCTTAGGTGAGGTCTCTATTATGTACGGTATATTCGCAAAGGTCTCTACGTTATTTACAATAGTAGGCTTGGCCCATGCCCCCGCGTTTACCGGAAACGGCGGCTTAATGCGCGGCTCCCCGCGTCTGCCCTCGAGGGAATTTATCAGGGCAGTTTCCTCGCCGCAGATATAGGCGCCCGCCCCTCTGTGGACGGACAGATTAAACCGGAAGTGCTTCGACATTATATCGTTGCCGAGAAAGCCTTTATCATATGCCTCTTTTATAGCCTCGTTCAGTATTTTTTCTACGTGGGGATATTCTGCCCTGACATATATGTATCCGCGTATTGACTGAAGGGCATAGGCGGCAATCACCATCCCCTCTATCAACTGATGGGGGTTTCGTTCAAGAATGACCCGGTCTTTAAATGTTCCCGGTTCTCCCTCATCAGCATTGCATACGATATACTTAGGAAACTTGGGGTCTAAGGACGCAAACTGCCACTTCGTCCCCGTTAAAAACCCGGCCCCGCCGCGGCCCCTAAGCCCGGACTTCTTAATATCGTCTATGATGTCCCTCGGCGTCATCTCGTTTACCGCATGTTCGATGGCAAAGTAGCCACCCGCTTTGATATACTCCTCTATACGGTGCGAGTTGGGGTTTTCTATGTTTCTCAGGATTACATTTTTCATTTATTTATAATTATCCAGAATTTCTCTTATATTGTCCATAGAGATATTAAAGTGGCAGTCATCGTTTACAAGCATAGCAGGGGCCTTGTCGCACGCCCCTATACATTCCATTATGACAAGAGAAAACCTGCCGTCGGCGGTTGTTTCCCCGTTGGAAAGGCTGTAAGTATTATGGAGAAAGTCCTCGAGCGTATCCGCGCCCATTATCAGACACGCCACGTTTGTACAAAGATATATGACATTCCTGCCAAGAGGTCTCGTCTTGAAAAGGGAATAAAACGTAACGACGCCTTTGACCTCGGCCGGGGACACACCGGTCAGTCTTGAAACCTCCTCGAGGGCGTCCTCACTGAGCCAGCCATAGAGCTGCTGAGCCGCGTAGAGGGCAGGCAGAAGCACTGAACGCGCATGTGGATAGAGCTTCTTAAGGACCTTTATCTTATCCTTTAACATGGCGCTTTCAGAAGCTCCATCTTTGGCAGCCCCAAGAGGGGCCGGCGTATCTGCCGCGCATCTCATCGTGTCCATAAAACTATCTCTATCCCCTCTTAAACATATAGGACGTCAGGTCCATGTACTGTTTATTCATATCTCTGATTATCTCGCAGAGTTGAACGCCGATATTCCTGTACACCTTTGCGGTAAGTGCGGGATTGGCGTTAAAGAGCTTGTCGAAATCGCTTTTTTCCATCTTAACAACCTCGATGTCCTTATCCGCAACGGTCATGGCAGTGTGGTCGGTACCATCGATAAATGACATCAGGCCGAAACTCTCCCCCTGCTTTACGCTGGCATACGGGAGAATGTCTCCTTCGTGGTTTATTCTGCATATTCTCACCTTGCCCTTCAACAGAAAATAGAGAGTACCGCCCTTTTCGCCTTCATTGTATATTACATCGTTTATCCCATAGTTCTTTCTCTCGAAGAGGGTCGATAAAAGCTCCTTGTCGGCTTCGTCTAACCCGTCGAATATACCAAACTGTCCAAACACCTCATTGAATCCCATAACACAACCCCTTATGCTATCGCATTTTAACTATTATCATTATTTATCTTATACTTATGTCACTCATACTCATCTGTCACACTCGCCCAGGACTACATCGATAGAGCCAATGTTAGCCACGACATCGGCAATCAGCCCTCCCTCGCAGAGCCGTGGCAGTGCCGAGACGTGTATGAAGGACGGGGACCTGATTCTCATCCTGTAGGGTTTCCCTGTGCCGTCGCTTATGATATAAAATCCCAACTCGCCTTTAGGCACCTCAGTGGCGACATACACCTCGCCGTTGGGGGCGGTCATCGGCCCCTTCGTTATCAGCGTAAAATGGTGGATAAGGGACTCCATGTTATTAAGCACCTTGTCCTTTGGAGGAAGGGTGTATTTAGGCGAATCAGAAGTCATTATCGGCCCTGCTGGCAGCGCCTCTATGCACTGCCTTACGATAGCGTTGGACTGCCTTAGCTCTTCCACACGGCAAAGGTACCTGTCATAGACATCGCCGTTTTTCCCAATGGGGACGTCGAACTGTACTAAATCATAGGCGTCATACGGAAAATGCTTTCGCACATCGTAGTCAACCCCGCTGCCGCGCAGCGCCGCACCAGTCAGGCCATAGTTAATTGCCTCTTCGGCCGAGATAATGCCAACTCCCACGGTTCGCTTAAGCCAGATCCTGTTAACATTTATCAGTGTCTCATATTCCTTAATCTTATTGGGAAAGTCTTCGGTAAATTTATAGAGCGTATCGATAAACTCCTGAGACACATCGTTTCTGACGCCGCCGATTCTAGGGTACGTTACGGTAAGCCTTGCGCCGCAGAGCATCTCAAACAGCTCTAATATCCGCTCCCTCTCTCTGAAGGCATAAAGAAACACGGTCATTGCCCCGATGTCGAGGGCGTGAGTTGCCAGCCACAACAGGTGGCTCGATATTCTTGACATCTCAGACACCATCGTTCGAATGTACTTAGCCCTCAGGGGCGGCTCAATACCGAATAGTCTTTCAACGGCAATGCAGTAACCAACATCGTTTGTCATAGAAGATATATAGTCAAGCCTGTCCATAAGCGGAATGGACTGAAGATATGTCATACTTTCGGCCAGTTTCTCAGTGCCGCGGTGCAGATACCCCACAAAGGGGGTACATTTGACAATGGTCTCGCCGCTTATCTCAAGCCTCAGGCGAAGCACACCGTGCGTGGAAGGGTGCTGCGGCCCCATGTTCAGGACCATCTCTTTTGTCTTTATTTCCTTTGTCTCATCCATTTAATTATCTCGTTATAACCATCTTTTTAATGATACTATCTATACCAGCCAAATTTTTTGAAGTCTTCCGATTTTTTAAGCACTTCCTTAAAACCGCTCCATTCTTCGCCTTCCGGGCCAGCCGTGGGGTAGTCCTTTCTCAGGGGATGGCCGTCCCAGTCCTCCGGCATGAGCACTCGTCTCAAGTCTGGATGCCCCTCGAACACTATGCCGTACATATCAAAACATTCCCTCTCGTGCCAGTCGGCGGTCTTCCAGACACTTACTACACTCTCTATGGGTTGTTTATCGGCGACCTGGACGTTCAGGCGTATCGTATGCCTGTGGGTCATGGAATATAGATTATACACGACCTCAAATCGCGGGTCTTTCATTTTCTTATAATCGACGCCGCAGAGGTCTCTTAAATAATCGAAACAAAGCGCGGGGGTGTCATGGAGCCAGCGCGCAATCGGTAGTATCTTTTCTTTTTTCAGCGTAACTCCGGTCTGCCCGCGAAATTCATTTATCGCAATGACCTCACCGGCGAATTCGCTGCTCAGCATATCGGCTATTTTAGAGGGCTCCACCGCATCCTCTCTTTCATCATAATCTCCTGAAGTTTTATGATGCCGTCAAAAAGCGCCTCAGGCCTGGGCGGACATCCGGGGACATACACATCGACAGGCAGAAATAAATCACAGCCCTGAACGACGCTATAGGTCCTGTAAACATTACCAGTGCAGGCACAGCTGCCCATCGCGATGACATATTTGGGTTCCGGCATCTGGTCATAGACTTTTCTGACAATAGGGGCCATCTTTTTTGTCACCGTACCGGCCACAATCATGCAGTCTGCCTGTCGCGGCGAGCCTCTGAATATTATTCCTAAACGGTCAAGGTCGTAATGGCTCGACCCGGCGGCCATCATTTCAATGGCACAGCAGGCAAGCCCGAATGTTACAGGCCACAGGGACGACTTCCGCCCCCAGTTGATAACCTTATCCAGCGATGTAATGATAGTATTAGCGCCGGGGATTACCTGTATTCCCTTTTCAACTTCGACCAGCCCCAGGGTTCCATCAATCAGCACGACGCCACCCCGCTTGCCGCGGCTCTTAATTCCAGTGCCCTGCCCTTTCGGCCCGCGTTACTCCCAGAGAAAGGCATCTTTCCTCCACGCATAGATATATCCAACTACCAGCACCACAATAAATAAGATCATCTCGACAAAGGCATACAGGCCGATTTTATCAAAAGAAATGGCCCACGGGTAGAGAAACACGGCTTCTACGTCGAACACGACGAACAATATGGCGATGATGTAGTATTGAACAGAGAACTTATGGCGCGGCTCTCCCTCCGGCACCATGCCGGATTCATAGGTGGAGAGTTTCTCGTCATATGGTCTGCGCGGCCTGAGGAGATAGCCAAACAAGAGGCTGCCGAGGCCAAAGCACAGCGCGATAATCATAAATATCAGGACCGGCAGATAACCAACCGGCGTATAAGTACCTGGCATATCTTCTTAAACCACCCTCGATTTTAAACCATCAAACCGGCATAAACCGCACACCGGCGCAAACCGCACACCCTCGTACAACCGGCGCGAACTTCCTCAACGTCGGACATATGCCCGCGTTTAACAGATTTATTAAACACCAAAGATTTATGGATTGTCAACAATAAAATTGTGATTTGATATTAGAATTGAGATTTATGTCACGCGGAATTAATCTCTGCGGTCTGTTGAATAAACTATCGGGATTTTGTTAATCTTACAGAACGTAAATCTAACCGGGAATTAAGGGGATACCCAGCGGTGGAACAATTGATAAGGGGCATGATGGCGAGGCTGTTATGGGAGACGGGGGCGGTGAAGGTCTCTGTGGAGAGGCCGTTTCAGCTGGCGTCGGGGAATTTCAGTCCATTTTATATAAACTGCCGGGCACTAATCTCAAATGCCGCGGCGATGGACATAATCACGGCGGTGAGCCACTATATGTGCACGGCGAAGGGTCTGAAGTTTGATGTTGTGGCAGGTGGAGAGACGGCGGGGATACCGTTTGCGTCATACATAGCGGGCAGGCTGTCAAAGCCGATGGTATATATAAGAAAGAAGCCTAAGGGCTACGGGATGGGTTCGCTGGTTGAGGGTGTGTTAAGAGAAGGCGACAGGGTATTGCTCGTAGAGGACCTGATAACAGACGGAGGGAGCAAGGAGGGGTTTATTAATGCAATCAGGTCAGCAAAGGCAGATATAAGCGATACGCTGGTAGTTTTCGACAGAGAACAGGGCGGCAAGGAGTTCTTAAAGCGCTTAGACGTAGAGCTTCACCCGTTATGCACATTAAAAAGCGCAATAGCCGATTGGTCAAAAATGGAACTAATCCCCGATGATACAAAAAAAGAAATTGAGGCATACCTCTTAAACCCGCCGGTCTGGCATGAAAAACGGGGGATAGGGTTTAAGTAGGGAAAACAATACGTCCTGTTCACCTATCTCATTTTTTTGAGTTTAGCCGTAGTTATAAACTTTTTCTTCCAATCGACATATTTGTCGAAGAGGTCTTTATGTGGTTTAATATCAACGTCCGCCTTTGACAGCACATTAAGGTCAATAGAAAATATCTCTTCTTTTTTAGTTTCATCATGCTGATATGTCATTCCAGAAAATGGTCGATTAACAGCCTCTATCCAAGGTATTATTTTTGTAGTGATATCGGCTTTCTTCTCATTAACAAAATCATGAAACATATCTTTTTCTGTAAACTCCAAACCACAAAGGTCATCCTGAATGGGGTGTTTCATTTTGATTTCAATTTTTAAATTTTCAGGTATATTCTCAAGTCTGTTTAATGATGCGCTGGCATCAAGCCATGTTATGACAGGTTCGACCTTTGTCTCCTCCGCATTTTTATATATAAGCTCGAATGATATTTTACCGTCATCAAGTTTCATGTTGTAATCGACATCAAGTGTTGTGTTAATCTCGATTCCTGCAAGAACAGTTTGACTTTCAAAGTCTCTCATACTAGGTCTAATAAGATTCGCAGCGACTTCTTGTCTAAAGATAGAGCTGTCAACGCGCGGCCTATCCCATTCCTGAAGCAGATCACAGAGCATCAGCAAAAAAACAAGCGGTTCAGATGCAGAGTTAACCTTTATATCCTGAATATCATGTTTAAGAATTGCTGCTAATGGAGCTTTTAGTTTTTTTATGTCATTATTATCTTTTAACAAAGATTTAATATGTATATACTAACAAGTACATAAGTATGTAGATATTATTATGCAGCATATTGCAATTTACGGTGCATAAAGAAACTGCGAATTATGTCTGGCAATTTCTGTAATGACTTTAGGAAATACGAGACTTTTTTC
>JADFYO010000020.1 GCA_015233015.1 Nitrospirota bacterium
GGAGGAGAAAAGGACTACTGACTTAGGACATACACCCGCCCCTTTGGGGCTTGGGCTATGAAAAATATATGGACTTGCTGTAACTTAAAAAAGGCAATTTTCTGTCTTGACAAATGGGTCCACCATATTATGAGGCGAGTTATTATCCCATCATATAAAAATGTTGGCATAGACATTATACAGAGCAATCTGAGAACGGCTAAGATGACAAGAGAGCGATATTTCGAGTTGTTAGATGTTTGCAAGTAGCGGGGCTAACGTTCAGGACGCCAGCACCGGCATATAAAGTTAATGAAGCGGCCAGGAAAGCACTAATTAATCCTTATCGAACAGCCTGTTTTCAATAGCGTATCGCACCAGCTCGGCGTTATTTTTCAGCTGGAGTTTCTCCATGATGTTGCTTCTGTAAGTGTTTATCGTCCTTACGCTTAGGGTAAGCCGCTCGGCTATTTCTTTAGGGGTCCTTCCGGCTGCTATCATTTCCATTACGTGAAATTCCCTGTTGGTAAGATATTTATACAGGGGTTTGTCTGATTTCCTGTCAAGTTCGCAGGCGAGTTTCTCTGCCAATGTAGCGGTTATGTATTTTCCTCCGGCAGCTATTTTCTTTATTGCATTCAATAATTCGTCCGGCAGGGCTTTTTTGTTCAGATACCCCGATGCTCCGAGCTTTAACGACTGTATGGCGTACTCCTCCTCAGGGTACATGCTTAGAATAAGAACAGGTAGCCCTGGATAGTCGTGCTTTATCTGTTCAAGCGTCAGAAGGCCGTTTTTGTCAGGCAGGGATATATCGAGGATTACAACGTTAAATTCTGATTTTTTCAGGTGCGACAGCGCCTCCTTCGAGGTCTCGGCCTCGATGATCGTTTCGATATCCGGCTGCCTGTGCAGGATCTTTATTATTCCTTCCCTGACAATGGGATGGTCGTCAACTAACAGTATCTTCGTCATCATCGCTCGTATTGGGAATAACAATTTTCACGGCCGTTCCCACTTCTGTTTTTCCTTTAATATCAATCTGCCATCCACACATGGCAACACGCTCTCTCATCCCCAGAAGCCCAAGGGAATTATGATCGAATATCTTACCCTCTTCTATCCCAATGCCATCGTCAACTATCTTTACCATAAGTGTGCCGTCTCTATTATACATGAAGGCGTTGACTTTATTCGCGTTTGCGTGGCGGCAGACATTTGTTATCGCCTCCTGAAATATGCGAAAGAGTGTCGTAGAGGCCTCGGCGCTAAGGCTGCCGATTGCGAAAGTGGTTTTCACGTTGTACCTGATATTACACTTAATCCCTGTGCGCTTCTCGAATTTCCTTGCCTGCCACTCCATGGCTGCCAGAAGGCCAAGCTGGTCTAAAATGCTCGGACGCAGTTCTGTGGCAATGTTGTGCATACGGTCGATAATAGTGTCAATGGACTTCTCTATGTCGTGTATTTGGGATACTATGACCGTCCTGTCGGAAGAGGAGTTTGAGATGAGCATCTCGTCTATGTCTATCTTTAACGAGGTGAGGGACTGGCCTAGCTCATCGTGGAGTTCTCTGGCAATTCTGGTGCGTTCCTTCTCGATAAGTGACTGGAGGCGGGTAGCAAGACAGCGGAGCTGCCCCCTCGAGGTAATCAGCTCATCTTCGATTACCTTCCTGTGAGCCAGCGCCTCTTCCAGCCGGAAATTGGTTTCGCGCTGAAAGGTGGAAAGAATGCTGCCGATATTCAAAGCCGATATAATTATGAAAATTCCCCTGATTAAACGCACTGGAAGGTTAGTAACAGAATGGAACCATTCAACGTTCAATATGTTTGAGGGGAAAAAACTGCCCTTTGGGACGATTAATCCCCCAAGTATTCCATAGATAAGAAAGGACATGGCCAATATCCATAACTTATGCTTCATATATGAGACCTCTTTGAGGTCTTCATCCTCCCTGTAATGATACCTGATAAATCCCGCGCCAGTAAGCAGCGCCCCGGTAAGTCCAAGAAAATATCTCGACAGGATGTTGGAGGTGGTCAGGAAGTTGTCTGACGCCGCTGAGACTGCCGCTATCACAAACACGATGAGCAATATTAACCAGACATCATAAGAAACTTTTCCCAAGCATTCCTGATTTACTTTACGACAACACATCCTGATCCCGAAATCCATCAGAAAACAATAGGAAACAATGAGAAATATCCACCTTGTGTAATCCAGCACTATTGTCCTGCCCTTAATCAGCACCCACATGTCGAGCCACTCGTTTATACCGTGCAATACCCCGAACATGCCCAGCAGCCAGATTATCCTGCCTATTTTATAAATGCTGTCAGGTTTGCACTGGGTCAGAATGCTGTAGCCCATTACAAAAAATGACAGGCCATAGACGAAATATATTACGTCTAAATCATGCTCAAAAAATATGTGCGCCATTATAAGACGCTATCCATTACAACAGGTTTTCCATAATAAGTCTATTGTAACGCATGTAAATGCAAATTGCCATAGGTAATTTACCTAAAACTATTAGGCAATACAACTGCCGATAATATGTATTTTTGCGTGTTGATATATAGATGTTATTACTAATATCATAAATGCATAACTTGCGGTGATACCCGGACAGGGATTAATAAAGGCGTGAGGGGTGGAAAATGTCGGTTATAACTATTAACAGGGCGCAGTACAGCATGGGTAAAGCGGTTGCCGAAGGGGTTGCGCTTAGGACGGGTTATAAGTGTCTGGGCAGCGAAATAATTACTATAGCATCGGAGGAGTTTCATATCCCGGAGGAGGAGTTTCATAATGCCTTGGATACAGTTCCTTCCTTCTGGGGAATGCAGCTTGTCAAAAGAATAAAAATAGCGGCTTATTTCCAGGCGGCTCTTGCTAAATATCTTCTTAGGGACAATATCATTTATTATGGGCCGGCCGGTCACGCTCTTATACAGGGAGTACCGCACGTATTTAAGGTGCGTATTGTTGCAGATGTCAGTGATATGGTACGGCTTGAGCATCTTTCAGGCGATGAAGCCATGAGAAAGCTGGTTAAACTGGATAAGAACCGGCAGAAATTAAACAGATTTCTATATCACATTGACGGCAGTGACGCCTCTCTTTACGATATGGTAATAGAGCTAAAAACGTCTGATGCTGACAACGTTATCGAGCAAATATCCTTTGAGGCGCTCTCCTCGAGATACATGGTCTCGACTTATTCGGTTAACTGCCTGAAGAACATAGAGCTGGCCAGCCGGGTCAAGGCCGCGCTCATCGATATAGATCATGACATAGCAATACGGGCCAATAGAGGCAGCGTATTTATTCACACAAAGGTCAGCGACAGCGGACGAGAAAGGCGTATAGACATGATAAATATGGCGGTGGAGAATGTCTCCGGCATCAAAAGCATAGAAGTCACTACAACCGAGGATATATACGCAAAATACGCAGAGACATACAGGTGATACACGGCTTCATAAAATACAATTTACTGTGATTACTAATTCGTTGCATTTGTTTAAGGAGGTATGGCTTGAAAAGGATAATAGTAATTGATGACCAGTGGGATATGGACTCTCCCGTGCTCAAGTACGCGCTAAAGGCATCGAAAGCGGCCGACACTGAAATAATAGGCATTTTGCCGGTCAGGGGCGCGACGCAATCTACTAAGCTGCAGAGGCAGCTTAACGCTGCCGGACAAAAACTCGCCTCAGAAGGCGTAAGCTTTAGTTCCTACATCGTGGGTACGGAACGGGAGGAATTCATAAGCAGGATTAAGGGTCTTACTCCGGCAAGCCTTGTACTAGTAGGCGACACTGTTTTCAGTGGATTATTGAAAGGCACGATAACTATCGAGACATTGAAAAAAGAAATATCCTGTCCGGTAACAACTGCCCGTGCCCTGGATTCAGCCCCGAAAAAAATCGGCAAGGGCATAAATCTTATCAGCTTCATCGCCTATGCCATGGGGTCGATAATAATATATGGCGTTTTTTTTCCAAAAATTATAACGCTTAACGCGAAGTTGTTTATGTCAATGACAGTCCAGGGGGCTATCGCCGTCATGGCCGTAGTTGTCGTTCATGCGTGGGTATGGGGAAATACGGTACATGTCTTACCTAAAATGTTCAGACTTGAGAAATAAAGTTCAGTCCTTATCATAAACCGGTCAGGAGGAATTATAAGATGGTGGATACACAGATAGCAGAGAGTGTGAATATAATGACGAATATCTTCGACATGCATCCATGGTACATGCTTGGTTTGGTAGTGCTTGGTTTCATTGGCGGGACAATCTCAGGCTTTATAGGCTCCGGAGGGGCATTCCTGATGACCCCGGGTATGATGAATCTGGGTGTGCCTGGCGTTATCGCGGTTTCAAGCAATATTGCCCATAAGTTTGGAAAGGCCATGATGGGCTCAAAAAAACACAGCGAGATGGGTAATGTCGATAAAAAACTTGGGTTTTTTTTACTCATTACGGCGGCAATCGGAATAAGTCTCGCAGTTTTTGTTAACAAGTACTTCTATGATAAATTAGGGAAAGACGGCTCAGACCTATACGTAAGTTTGTTTTTCGTTATCGTACTCAGTATAATCGGCTCGTTCATGCTAAAAGACGCCCTGAGGTCAAAGAGAGAACCAGGCTCAGGACCTTCTGACAAGCTATTAAAAATATCCAGGAAATTTCAGCTCAAGCCGATAATACATTTTAAGACTGCCAAAGTGGACATATCCCTTGCCGCCCTTCTTGTAGTAGGATTAGCCACCGGATATATGGCGGGGACAATCGGCGTCGGAGGGTTTATCGGCGTACCGGCGATGATTTACCTGTTCGGGGTTCCAACTGCCATAGCCGCAGGGACTGAACTTTTCCTGGCTGTGTTCACAGGGGGATGGGGTACATTTAATTATGCCCTTCATGGTTATGTCGATTTAAGAGTAGTGCTTTTGCTCTACGTTGGCTCTTTACCGGGAATATACTTAGGTGCGGTAGGTACAAAAGTTGTAAAAGAACTATATATCAGAATGGTGACGGCAGTGCTGATTCTCCTGTGTGTAGTGTCGAGATTATTTGCCATCCCCGTCAACTGCAAAAATTTAAATCTTGTAGATATGAGTAAGGACACAATCGCGATATTTGAGATGGGCAGCAAGATATTTCTCTTTGGGAGCGGACTTGTTGCCACGTTTTTAATTCTCTACTGGACATTCAGGGCAAAGGCCAGAGAGAAAAGGCCGGTCGAAGTCAGTTATTCCGGCAGTGTGGAATAACTTTGTTAAAGGAGACAGGTGAATGATGGAAAGAAAGTGCCGTTTGATGGTAGTTGACGACGAGACGATTGTGTGCAAGCGCCTCAAACAGATTATGGAAAAGGCCGGTTATGAAGTGGCTGTCTTTGGCGACGGAGCGGAGGCCATAGAGGTGATGGGCAGGACAACGTTCGATATTATCGTAACAGATATGAGAATGGACGGCATGGAGGATGGGATGAGGCTGCTTGAGGCGGCAAGAGAAAAAAATCCTGCGGCGAAGGTTATTATCCTCACCGGGTTTGCCGAGACTGAAATGGTCAGAGAGGCATTTAGAAAAGGGGTATTCGACGTCATCTCCAAGCCCGTTGAAATCGATAGTATCAAACGGGTGATTGGCAGGGCCGAAAAGGAACTTAACGCGTCAAGACGCGAGGCGTTTGCCCAAGTGTGATAAAAACGTGATACGACAGGTGATAAAATGACTAAAGTTATGCAGAAACTCTTCGGGGCCTTTTCTACTAAAAAGGAGCCGGCTCATGACGAAGTAAGACTGTCTGACGTCAGACTGTCTCTGAGGGTTGTATATAACCGTTTCCGGCAGATGTTAAACAGCAACAACCATGCCCTCGAGATTATGGCCGACATGGGGAATAAACTTGGCGGGAATTATATCTTCGATATTAACTATATAAAGAAGTCCTATTCCGAGTTCTCAGATACATTGTTCCAATCCATCTACAACTTAAACGCCCTTTCAGAAAACAAATATTTATACCTTCACAGGGTATTCGAAAGGATTAATACCCAGGTTAACGGGATACTCCAGGATAAACCACCGATGGATGTAAAAGAAACGGTCATGTTTTACAGAAATATCACATGGGAAATGGCGGATGAGGTCGGAGGAAAAAACGCAGCCCTCGCAGAAATCGGAAACTACCTTAAACTTAACATTCCTGACGGCTTCGCGATAACCGCGGGTGCGTTCAGGGAGTTTATCGAATATAACCATATAGATGAAAAGATTGAATCTCTGAGGAAACAATATGTATCTGACGATATGGGCATAGGCAGCGATTTCTTCTTGAGGGCGCAGCAAATCGTCAGAAACGGCACAGTTCCTGAGCATATGATGGAAGCCCTTGACAATGCCCTTACGCAAATGAATTGCGGTAACGGCAAGGCCAGCTTTCTGGCCGTACGCAGCAGCGCTGAGAAGGAGGACGGGGAGTTTTCCTTTGCCGGACAGTTTTCCACAGTGCTGAACGTGCCCGCCGAAATAACAAGTCTTACAGAGGCATATAAACAGGTACTGGCAAGTCTGTATCGTCCTGAGGCGTTTCAGAAACAAGACCACGCCGCCGCTGTAATGGCTATGAGCGTTGGATGTGTCAGAATGGTTTTCTCCCGTGTAAGCGGAGTAATGTATTCAATGGACCCAAACGACATCGACAGAGATGTGATTATTATAAGCGCAAACTGGGGGCTTGGCACAACAGTCGCAGAAGGTACCGTCGATGCGGATGTTTATGTTGTAGAGAAGAGAGATCCTTACAATATTATAGAAAGAAAAATCGGTAAAAAAGCAGTGATGGATGTAAACGATAATGCAGGAGGAACAGTAGTAACCGTATCCGTGTCTGAAGCAGACAGAAAGATTCAGTGCCTCAGCGATGCTCAAATAAAAGACCTCGCGCGCCACGCCGGGATTATCGAACATTACTTTAAAAAGCCCCAGGACATAGAATGGTCTTTCAACGACAAGGGGGAATTGTTCTTTTTGCAGTCGAGACCGCTTAAAATCTCCCGCAAGCCGGAGAAATCAGCTAAGGACATGCTTTTTTCATCCAGCCTCCCAAAATATCAGGTCATCATGGAAAGGCAGGGGATTATCGCGTGCCGCGGCATTGGGGCGGGCAAGGTATTTCACCTGAAACGTATGGAAGACCTCAAGGAATTCAAATGCGGCTCCGTGCTCGTGGCCAAACACGACTCTTCCCAGTTCATAAAGGTAATGCCAAAGGCCGCGGCAATAATTACAGAGACAGGGACTCCTACAAGCCATATGGCAAACATCGCGCGCGAGTTCCGTGTGCCGACTATTGTGAATGCAGGCATGGCTGTCAATATGCTCCAAGACGGTGATGAGATTACCGTTGACGCCGACGACAACAAGGTGTATGCCGGGACTGTTAAAGAGCTTCTCAGGTATAACATTACAGAGGATATTAATCTGGCTGAGGAGAAGGAATTCAGGATTTTGAAGAAAATACTGAGATATATGGCCCCTCTGAACCTTACAGACCCGGGCAGCTTTACTGCCGAGGCTTGCCAGACTTTTCATGACATTCTCAGGTTTATACATGAAAAGGGCATAGAAGAGCTGACCACAAATACAGGCCGTTACAAGGAAATCCTGCGAGACAGCGCCGCCGTGAGGCTTGACGTCCCCATACCGGTAGATATATGTGTAATAGACATCGGCGGCGGACTAATAAACGGCAAGGCCGCGCCTGACCATATTTCCTCTATTCCTTTTAAGGCAATAGTAGAGGGTATGAGCCACCCCGGCATATGGCACTCGCATGCGGATTCTATTGCCATACCGGCTACGCCAAGAAGGCGCGGAATCGCTGCTTTATGTTATCATGGAGATAATGTTGCGGTGGTTTCACATGAATATGTTAATCTTACTATGAGGTTGGGGAATAATTTTAATATGCTGGATTGTTACTGCGGCGAAAATATAGAGGACAACCATGTCTATTTCAGATTTAGCGGGGCAGTGCCTGATTATATGCCGGTGCCTGTAAAAAATTCAGGCAGAGGCGGGCTTATTGCGGCAATATTGAGAGAGTTAGACATGAGAGTTGACACAAAGGGCGGGCTAGTCATCGCCCGTGCCGACAATATTTCCCGCATGGAGATGGAAGTGCTGCTTAACTATTTAGGCCGATTGGCCGCCTGCGCCCCCCAATTCGACGCCGTCGAGTGTAATGAACAGACAATAAGGCACTATGCTACAAACTTCCTCGAAGGAAAATACGATTTAAAAGAAGCATGAGATTTGGGTATCTTATCGGCAAGGCCAAATCGTTACTTCAGAAGTTCAGCAATAATAATGAGGATTTCCCGGACGAGCTTCTTATCCCTGACGACGACTATCTGGTTCTCAGGAGCAGGTACTATAGTTATAAAGATTTGCTTCTGAAAAACAACGAGCTTCTAAACACCCTTTCGATAATAGAAGAGGAAATAGAAAAAAAAACTATAACTATACCCGCCCTAAAATCATACATGGCAAGGATTTTTAGCACCTCCTTCAGTTTCATACAGAGTTTGAACGATATGACAGATAAGCGTTATATGTTTCTCTTTGGGATACTTGAGCAAATCAGGGAAAATACCACGGCAATTGTCGATGAGAAGGGCGGGCTGCCGTCAAGCGGGTTTGTTATGCCTATCGATAAAATAACCGCGAAGGATATAAGAGATACCGGCGGCAAGGCCGCAAACCTTGGAGAGATTCATAACGTACTTTATTTGCCCACCCCACGGGGGTTTTCAATAATGGTGCCGGCGTATAAAGAGTTCATGTCTGTTAATGGTCTCAATCGAAAGATAGACGCTCTGCTGGCCCCTCTTTCCATGGATTCCTATGATGGAATTGATTCGGCGGCGGAGGAGATAGAGCAGCTGATTATGGGTTCTGATGTGCCTGCTGAGATAGTGGACCAGATTATGGCCGGTATAATGAAGATAGGCGGCGATAAGAGGTTTTCAGTCAGGTCGAGCGCTGTAGGTGAAGATGGGAGGGTCTCATTTGCCGGACAGTTTAAGAGCATATTGAATGTTCAGGCAGATGCCGTTATAGACGCATATAAACAGGTCATCGCGAGCAAGTATGGAAAGACGGCGTTGTTTTACCGCCTTGCGAAGAATATCAGGGATAAGGATATGCCGATGGCCGCATTGGTGCTGGAAATGGTTAACTCCCGCTCTGCCGGTGTGCTTTATACGCTGAACCCCGGCAGTCCCGATAAAGACGAGGCCATTTTGAGTTCGATATGGGGACAGGGCAGATATGCCGTCGATGGAACAATCACCCCGGACACATATATTTTAGACCGCAAGCAAGACGGCACAATAATCAGTAAGAGCATCTCCAATAAAAATATAGAGCTGGTGTTGGACGAGGGCGGCAGTGTAAAAGAGGTTGCAGTCCCCGAGAACTTACGTACAATCCCAACGCTTTCAGAAGACGAAATTGAAATGTTGTACGATTTCGGCTGCATGATAGAAAGACACTTTCAAACGCCTCAGGACATAGAATGGGCTATCGACGGAAAGGGCAGGGCGGTTATACTTCAGGCTCGTCCGTTGCAAACGAAGAGGGTTATCTCTGCGGCATATCAGCAGGCAGCGCCTCCGGTAAAGAATTGTTTGGCAGAGGGTGAGGCGGCAAGCCACGGTGTTGCGTACGGGCCGGTATATTTTATTGACAGGTTTGAACAGCTTACGGCATTTCCCAAAGGAGCGGTGGCAGCGGCCAGAAATTCCTCGAATGACTATGTAAGGCTGATGTCCCTGGCCTCGGCCCTCGTAATAGAAACCGGAAGCAGGACAAGCCACCTTGCCACAGTAGCGCGGGAGTTCGGCATCCCTATGGTGATAAACGTCAAAGACATAAAAGATAAGTTCAGAAATATCGGGGCTGTAACTGTCGATGGCAATACGGGGCGTATCTATGAGGGACGTGTCGGCAGACAGACCCTCATCGCTCCTGAGAGGGTTATCCCGGAGGAGTATTTTCAATCGGCGGCCATTATCAAGACTGTCATGAGCAATATTACGCATCTCAATCTGGCCACAATAAGCGAGGCGGGGGTCTCTGCCGGGGACATTCGGACTGTCCACGATATAATCAGATTTGTACATGAGATATCGGTTAAGGAGATGTTCCGCATCGGGAAGCTGGCAGAAAGCGGCAGTTCTACCCAGATACTCGTATCGGAACGCGTGCCGTTGCAGTTCTATGTTATAGACCTTGACGGCGGGATTGTTGACGAGGCTAAGTTTCTGAAACGGTTATCCATAGGGCGTATATGTTCTGTACCGTTTAACGCGTTATGGCGCGGCATGGCCCATGAAGGCGTCTGCTGGTCAGGGGCGGTGGCTATCGATATAGGTGGGCTGGCCTCGGTAATGGCGCGTTCATTTGTGAATACCGGCGTCTCGGAAAAAGGTGGAAAGGTCTATGTCATCATAACTGACAGCTATGTTAATTTCAGCGTTAAGCTGGCGTACCACTACTCTATAATAGACGCGTTTTGCGGTGAGAGCTATATCAACAATTACATTAACTTTCGTTTTAACGGCGGAGGGGCCGGCATCGATGGAAGAACAAGGCGCGCCCTGTTTATCAAGGAAGTAACAGAGGCTTATGGGTTTAAAGTTGAAGTAAAGGGTGACCTTGTGATAGCCGTGCTTAATGGGGCTTCAAAAGTGGAGACAGAGGAAAAACTCGAAATGCTTGGACGGCTGCTCGGCTGCTCCCGTCAGCTTGACATGGCGATAAGCAGCCTTGAGGCAAAGGACTGGTATGTGAAGGCCTTTCTGGAAGGGAATTACTCATTTGCCGTATGACGGTTAGAAATTATATGTCAGATTAAGGCCATAAATGAAATGCTGACCAATCCAGCCGCTTGGATTATACGATTCGCCGTCAACCTTTCTCATTGCATCACCAGAAAGTGGAAATGTGAACATCGCAACCGGCTGTACGGTAAATCCTTGTGCTATTGGTATAGTCAACCCGACCATTAACATGCCGTCGTGAAAGGCACTGTATTTTTTGCCAGTACAGCCGCCTGTAATGCAGTCCGTTGAACCCGGCGGACACGAATATTTCTCATATATTCGCCAGTAGTCGGAACTGCCGGTCATATAGCCAAAGCTCGCGCCGAGGTCAAGCGTCATATCCTTTACATCCGGCACTGGAATCGAGTGGCTGAATGCCAGGTTAAAATATGTCCCCGGGTAACTGTCGAAGTCCCTGTAAACCGTAAGCACGGGCTTTGTAATAATGTCAAATGCCCCGGCTATATACACCTCCTGCGTCGGTTTGGAATAATGGGTTGCATAATAAATATACCCGCCTGTCAGATTGAAGATGCCCCATGTGCGTGTGTAGCTAAGTTTTATATCCACTTCGTTAAAAGCAACACTGCCTGGTCTTTCGGGGACAGAGCTTTGAGTCGCAGTCTCGTGCGTATCTATATTGCCCCATATGTTTGCCCCAAACCCCTTGTAAGCAAACGTTATGGCCGGCTGAATAACCATACTTTGGGAGCTATAGACATACCCTCTGCTGACATACTTGTTAAAAAGGCCAAAAGTTATGGAAGCCGTGGCGTTATCAGGCCCGGCAGTGCCTTCAAGGGGAATCTCCTCCTCTGCTCGAGGCTCTTGAGGTACACCCTTTTCCTCCTCCGCATAGGCAGGTGCGCCGTACATAATAACAATAAGCGCCATGAATGCTGAAACCATTTCCAGAAGCAGCTTGCTCTTTTTCATCGACAAATCCCTCCGATATGTTGAAAAATATTATGGGATAATTGAGGCTGTGCACATAAGGCGCTACATCTATTTTAGTTCATTCTTATCCTCTGAAAAGACCTCTGCATGACCTCACGCAAAGGCATTGCCGTGCAAATTAAACCAAATTGACTGTTTTTGCATCTACGGGCACATCTGCACTGAACTACACTTAAGCATACAGTCTGTCTGCCTTAGATATAGCCCCTCTTTGTTATCTACTCAAATATTATCAATTTGTAGAGCGTTCAGTTTTCCATCCCTAAAAAGTTGTTTTCAGCCTGAGCGATATCAGATAATTCTGCCGCCTCCGTGTCGGAAAACACCTTGTCTATATCCAGAATGATCACAAACTCGTTGTTTCGTTTTCCCATTCCTTTTATAAACGCTACGTTCATTTGGCTTCCTATTTGAGGGGCCGGTTCTATGTTCTTAGGCTCCATCTCAAACACCTCCGAGACCGAATCCGTCAATGCCCCGATTACTGTACTTGCCCCGTTTACCTTTACTTCCACGATAATAATACACGTGTTTATCGTCTTTTCCGTAGCATCCATGCCAAACTTGTATTTTAAATCCACAACGGGAACAACGCTGCCTCGTATATTTATAACGCCCCTCATGTACGGGGGTGTTTGCGGCACTTTCGTCAGAGATACAAACTCCAGTACCTCCCGCACCTTGGATATCTCTATCGCGAATACCTCAGTATCGAGCTTAAACGAAAGATATTGAGTTGATTCTATTTCAGTTAAATTGACCATTGTCCCCTCCATCGCATTTATTAAACAGCCCCCCGCATGGGGGGCTGCCCGGTTAATGCCCTTAGTATGAGGTGAATTTATCGTCTCCATCGGTATCCGCTAAAGTTATAGTCTTACCGCCGCCTTTTTTACCGTTTGGCACTACGGCCTTACCTTTGGCGGCTTGAGGAGTGACCGCCTGATGGGCTATTTGAAACCTTTTGACCCTTTTCTGTTCGTCGTGAGAAAGAGAGCTTCTCTGCCTGCCTTTACCTTCGTCCTCGATTTTGAAAAACGAAATGGTATCCTGTAACTGCTCCGACTGACCCGAAAGCTCCTCGGAAGTCGAGGCCATCTCCTCGGAGGCCGAAGCGTTTTGTTGAATCACCTGGTCAAGCTGCTGCATCGCCTTGTTTATCTGTTCCGCTCCAACGCTTTGTTCCCTGCTTGATGCGTTTATTTCCTGAACGAGTTGTGCAGTCTTTTGAATTTCAGGAAGCATGGCTGTAAGCATCTGGCCGGCCTTTTCAGCAACCTCAACGCTTCTAGTGGCAAGGCCGGTTATCTCGCCGGCCGCCATCTGACTGCGTTCGGCCAGCTTTCTTACCTCCGAGGCCACTACTGCAAACCCCTTACCGTGTTCACCTGCACGCGCAGCCTCTATTGCGGCGTTAAGGGCAAGCAGATTGGTCTGCCTGGCAATCTCCTCGATAATGGAAATCTTACCGGCTATTTCTTTCATAGCAGCCACTGTTTCCGTTACCGACTTGCCGCTTTCACGCGCTTTTTCTGCGGCATTTCTCGCAATTGATTCCGTCTGCATGGCGTTATCGGAATTCTGTTTTATGTTAGCCGTCATCTGTTCCATCGAAGAGGACGACTGCTCGGCGGCCGCGGCCTGTTCCGTTGCCCCCTGTGAAAGCTGCTGAGAGCTGGAGCTTAATTCAGTGCTGCCAGAAGCCACGTAATCCGCGGCCGACGTTACGGCACCGACAACCTCGGTTAATTTTGCTATCATCGCCGACAGCGCTCGCATCAACTCGTCCTCACCTGAACGTTCCTTTGCCTTTACAATCAAATTACCTGTAGCTATCTGTTGGGCTATATCGGTGATGTTTCTCTCTGCCTCTATCATTAGATTCAGGTTGCCTTTGATTACGTTGAAATCGCCGTTGTATGTATCCGTAATCGTGGGCGGGATTATCCCCTTGCTTATCTTATCTACATAGTCTGCCGCAACATTCAGCGGCCCAATAACGGCGTCCAGCGTCTGATTGACCCCGTCCACGATCTTGCGATAGTCGCCCTGGTGCTTAGTGGCGTCAGCGCGTGTTGCCAGCTTGCCCTCAACCGCGGCCTTAGCCAGCATATCGGCGTCAGAAATCAGTGCCTGAAGGTTCTTAATCACCGCGTTCAGATTGCCTTTGACTACATTGAAATCGCCGTTATATGTATCCGTAATCATAGGCGGGATTACTCCCTTACTGATTTTATCTACATAGTCTGCCGCTACGTTCAACGGCCCGATGACGGCGTCCAGCGTCTTATTAACACCTTCTACTATCTTACGATAGTCGCCTTCATGCTTAGTGGCGTCGGCGCGAGTAGCGAGCTTGCCCTCAACAGCGGCCTTGACCAGCATATCGGCGTCAGAAATCAGAGCCTGAAGGTTCTTAATAACCGCGTTGATACTTTTACCCATAACGTCTTTTTCCGACTTTTGCTCTATACTTGCCGTAAGGTCGCCCTTGGCTATCCTCAATGCCGCAAGGGCAGTTTCCTTTATGTTTCCAATGACCAACTTGAGTGAATTGCCCAGCTGCCCTATCTCCTCCTTTGTATTTACCTCCATATCTACCTCAATATCTCCCACGGCCAATCTCTCGGCGGCAGTTAGTATGTTCCTAAGTGGCCTGGTGATCATTCTTGCGATAAAAATGCCCAATAATATCGCAAGAATCACGGCTATCGATGTAAACGTTATAATCAAATTCGATGTAGCATTCGCATCTTTGGCGTTTTTATTGGTAACATCGTCGGCTGATTTTTCATTGTATTTAATGACCTTATCTATTGCCGTCGACACTTCGAGGCCTTTCTTAGCAGCTGTGGTGGTCATAAACGACATAGCCTCAGAGTGTT
The DNA here is from genome assembly GCA_015233015.1 of Nitrospirota bacterium. Classification (GTDB taxonomy): domain Bacteria; phylum Nitrospirota; class Thermodesulfovibrionia; order Thermodesulfovibrionales; family Magnetobacteriaceae; genus Magnetominusculus. The sequence continues at coordinate 14,731 of JADFYO010000020.1, forward strand.
TACCTGCTGAGGCAAGCTCAACTATCTTATCTATCATTGGCCAATATGCCGCCTGAAGATCTGCGTACTCTTTGAAATTAGCCTTGTCTGTGTCGTCAAGGAATGTGTCTGCATATAGTTTAGCCGATTTCTCTATGTCTTCTCTTCTCGCCTTGATTTTATCGACAGATTTCTGGATATCCTCCGCTTTGTCGCTTAGTAAAACATCTCTCACGTCGGAACGGACCCTCTGGAAATGTTCGTTGATATCTGCCATATGGACAATCGATGTAAGCATATCATCGTGCATGTATTTGCTTTGTGCGGCAAGCTTGTGAACGGAAGTAATACCTAAATATCCTACAACACCTGAAGCCAAAGCCACCAAAATAAAACATGTCAGCAGTTTTGACCTTATTTTCATGTTATAGAACCAGTTCATGACAGCCTCCTCATATGTTGATTGTTAGTAGTAGTTTACGATAACCTTAAAGCTATCGTTGTACATAAAATAAATCACTCACATGCCGACATCTCCGCCGTCGCGTTGAGTCTTTTGACAGCATCCCTCTCTATTCCTTCGACAAGGGTTATCAGCCTGTTTACATCCAAAATCAGGGCTACCGAACCATCCCCTAAGATAGTTGCCCCGGAAAGTATCTCGACATTTTTATATATACCGCCAAGATTTTTAATTACTGTCTGATGTTCGCCAATCACCTGGTCCACTAACACCCCAACCCTGCGGCCGCTTACCTCGCAGATTATTATCTGCTGATTAGCGGGCGTTCCGCCGTTTATGAAAAAATGTTCCCTTAAAGAGATATAAGGTATTATCTGCCCGCGCACAATGGTGAGCGCCCTGCCGTGGTTTTTGTCAATATCGTCTTTGCCTATCGCAATACACTCGAGAACAGACGTCAGTGGAAGCACATAGGAGCCTGCGCCTGCCTTTACCAACAGGCCGTCAATTATGGCAAGCGTCAGGGGGAGTTTTACGGTTATCGTCGTCCCGGCCCCTTTTACGCTTTCTATGCCGATAGAGCCTCTCAGAGATTCTATCCCACGCTTAACCACATCCATGCCAACCCCTCTGCCTGAGACGCTGGTCACCTCCTTTGCGGTTGAAAACCCGGGGGCAAATATAAACGAAAAGATTTCGTTGTCCGAAAGTTCGGCAGAAGGGGAAATTAATCCTCTCTCTATCGCCTTGTGTTTTATGGCCTCGGTATCCAGCCCCTTGCCGTCGTCCTTTATTCGTATCAGCACGTGTGAGCCTGAGTGTATAGCCGACAACGTAATCGTTCCTTTAGGCGGTTTGCCGGCATTCTTACGTTGCTCCGGGGTTTCCACGCCGTGGTCTATGCTGTTTCTTATTATATGAACAAGCGGGTCGTTGAGCTTTTCGATAACGGTTTTATCCAGTTCCGTCTGGGCGCCCTCGGTCACTAAATCGATCTCTTTCTTTAGTTCTTTTGATAAATCCCGCACCAGCCGTTTGAATTTATTAAAAGTAGTGCCTATGGGAAGCATTCTGATATTCATTGTGTTGTCCCTGAGTTCGCACGTCAGTCTTTCTACTTCCTCGGCAACATTTAACAATTCGTAATCTATTCGTCTTACGGCCATCTGGGTAAGATGGGCCTGAACGGTTACGAGTTCTCCAACCAGATTTACGAGGACATCCAGCCTGTCGGCTGGCACCCGAATTGTAGCCATTTCGTCTGCCGCTTCTGGCCGGCTTTTTCTCTCGTTTCTGATGTGTTCCTGTTCAAGGAGTGCCGCCTCAACTGTATCGGCGTTGACAACGCCTTTTTCGACAAGCAGTTCACCAAGTTTTATGTGCAGGCCAAGGATCGGATCGAGGTCATCCTGGGTCAAATCTCCTTTGTCTAATAGAATTTCACCAAGTCTTTTGTAGTGGTCACCTTCTTCCAGCTCACCGCTTACGTCTATTACTTCGATTCTTACTACAGAGGATTCGTCTTCAAACGCGAAAACATCTCTTATCGTATCGATTTCCTTTTCAGTTGTAAGTATAATGTCCCAGTAGGCATAACATACCTCAGGGTCATACTCATCGAGAAACGGGATATCATCCGTGTAGGCAACTATCGAAGATCTGCCAAACCCCGCCAGCTCATCGATATTAAGGAGAGGGTTGGCTCCGTGTAGAAAACAATTTGCAGAGGGTTTGTATCTTATACGGTAAGTATATCGCTTGGATTCTGTTTCTTCTATAACCTTTTTTTCATCAGGCTCTTGTTTTTGAACTTCTTTAGCCGCACCATTGCCGCCCTCTCCAACGTGTGCTATTAAATCCTTGAACGATTTTGTGAGTTCGTCTTTCTTTTTCTGGTTCGCAGGGATTTGATCATAATCAACTTTCAACATACATAGGATTTCGTCTTTGGCGCTGAACGTAAGGTCTAACAATTCTTGTGTTATTTTCATTTTGCCGTTTCGAACCAAATCGAAGGCAGTCTCTATATCGTGAGTAAAACTGGATAGCACGTCAAAACCAAACATAGCGCCTGAGCCTTTTAGCGTGTGCATAGAACGAAACGCCAGATCTATCAGCTCCGCAGCGTCAGGTCTTTCTTCAAGCTCCATAAGCGCATTCTCAAGCCCCGTAAGGTGCTCAAGCGCCTCTTGTCTGAATGCATTCTTAAACTCTTCTGTAAACTCTTCTGTCTCGTCCAATCTGAGTCCTCCACAGACGCATAGATTGTTTTCAGTTCAGATTCGCATCCAGATACAAGTATCGCCGCTATCGAGAGCACATCCCTTGTGGCGCTTAAAGCCAGATTTTATTGCCAGTGTCCTGATATTTTCTGGTATTTCTCCATCCAAAGATAAATTTTTATTCATTCTACTATAGAACCTGTGTGCCGAACAGATGATCTGAAAACATGAAAGATCCACCTGAGTAACATTCGATATGTTTATTGACAAATCATCCGCGTCTTCCATATGGCGCATTAGCAGGTCTTTGAACTGTGCCGCGTCCTCAATCCGGATGTCCCCTTCTAACGATAAGACACCGACGTTTTTCAAGTCACCCGCGTTTTGCATGACACCCGCCGGTTGCTCTTTTTTGAAGGACGATCCAAGCATTTCTACCACTCCCTATACATGCACAGATCTTTGTAGGCAAATTACCTACTCGCTGTAGGTAAACTGATTACTTAATTCTGCCACAATCGGAAATGCCTGGTCAAGATAAATTGACAAGACAGATTGTCAAAATAAATTGACATGTCTGCCCCCGTACTATCCGTATGTATTAACCAAAGCTAGTACAGATACAACTCCCTGCCCTTAGCCTCTCTGTTTGGGTGATATGTGTCGCGGTTAAGCACGTTGAAGTCGAGGGTCATCTTTCCTGTCGTTAGGTCATAGATGCAATACCACGGCTCAAGTGCCTTAAGGGAGTCGTCGTCGTGACCATAGATTTGAATCATGACAGATTTGGAGTCGCTCGACCAGAGTACTGCCTCCGCATAACTATGGCCAAATTGAGGAATTTGATATTGTTTATGTGTCTTTCTGAATAAGTCCCAAGCCATGTCATTCAGCATTTTTGTTTCTTTATATTCTAATCCCTTAACTTTTTGAAATAAAAGAGCATCTGTGTCGGTGGTTCCAGCTCTATAATTTATAATAAGCCATTTCTCGTCCGGTGAAATAATCACGTCCGCGTCACGCTCGTAAGAGAAAAGGAGTGTCTTCTTCGATGGATCCTTTTTTGAATAAAGCCATATATCCCCAGAAAAACCATCGTAACCATCTACATAATGTCTTACGATTATATCTCCATTTACTTCTGGTGAAAGGTACTCCTTTAGCAGATGGTTTTTAAGTGCTTTATCTTCTCCATAACATTGCCTTACGCCTAAGACATGCAATAATACACAAATGGTGATAATTACACATAAGAAAGATACGTTAACAGTTCTGTTCATATAGTCATCTCCTCCTGAGCTATTGTATCATAAATCTTAATCAATAGTATATGAAAAGACCTTTAGCCCCACAAGCTAAAGTGAGGCTAAAGGTCTCAGCTAAAACGACATCAGCAATTCTCGGTGAAGTAAAAATGCAAGTAAGGAAGGGGGAAAAGAGAGGGAGTAAGAAATATTTTTCGCGCAGCGGGAGTATATACATATATATAGTCTAGATTTTTTTAATGATGTATGTTTAGAATATAAATATGCATACAAAGAAACATTTATCTTTCGAAGCGCTGTGCGATACAATGAGAAAGCGCATAGGCGATATAGAGGATTATCGTGAAATAGGGAAAGTAGAGCATTGTCTGCATGACGTATGTATGTCTGGATTTGCGATGATGTATTTTCAGGATCCATCGCTTTTGGAATTCCAGCAGCGCCTTGAAGATAGAGCAAGAAGTAATAATTTGAAGACATTGTTTGGTGTAAAGACAATTCCCAAAGACAGTCAGATGAGAGATGTCATAGACAAGTTAGACAGCGAGAAGCTAAAGCCAATATTTAATGATTTTGTAGAGAATTTGCGCCGTGGAAAACAGCTTGACAGGTTTCTGTTTATGAAGGAGCATTATTTAGTGTCGATTGACGGCTCGGAGTATTTTGGTTCGGACAAGATAAAGTGTCCCGGCTGTTTGACCAAAGAGAGCAAAAGCGGCAAAATCCATTACACACACCAGATATTGCAAAGTGTGATAATCCTAGAAAAAGCAGTTGAATTATGAAGTGGGATAAAAATAATATATAAGACAAGGAGTTATGTCAAAAAAGAGAAGAAGGAGAACTCACCCAATGGGAGAAGGTCAAAATAAAGGAGAATTGAAGAAAAACTATGAAGTAAGTGTAGACACATATGGAGGGAAAGTACACGTAGAATGGAATCCTGAAGCGGCGGTAACGCCATTAGGGCAGCTACCATTTTTCATAAATTTTATAAAGGTAAGCGGGTTGTATGATGCGTTCATAGAGGAATGTCCGCTTCAGTACGGCAGCTCCAATGCACCGACAAAGGAGGATGTTCTGGGTACATTGCGAGTAGTTCATCTATGGCAGTTTTTACATCGAAGCATACTTTCTCCTTTGACGGATTGAAGAAGTTCCTGAAATCATCTATTGTCTTTGACATAAAAAATACCTGGCTCTTTGCTGTTTCAACGATCATGTTTATGTACTTCTCGTTGAGTTCTCCGTATTGATAAGCCTCTTTTATGTCCTGCACGGTTATGCCTATAATATTTAAAGGCTGTCTCCACTGGTGGGCAATTAATCCAATCATCTCACCCATCGCTGCCATCTTGGATTGCTGGATAAGTATCTGCTCATGAGTTCGTCTCTTTTCTGTCTCTTCTATTACCATTGCTTGAAGATTTGCATTTAATTTTTTCAACTGCAATTCCATTCCCTTGCGTTGCGTAATGTCCCGGATAATACTGAACATTGCTTTCTTTCCATCAAAATCAATCATCATGGCATTTATCTCAACGAACATAACAGAGCCATCTTTTTTTACATGTGCCGATTCAAACACTCCCTCTCCGTGTTTTTGCATATACGCTATTCGTTGTGACAACATAGCCGCAAACTCAGGTGTGTCAAGTTCGGATAAGCGAATTGACATCATTTCTTCCTTCGTATAGCCGAGACGCTCATGAGCGGTCTTATTAAAGTCTATAAAGTTACCGTTTACATCGACGATGAAAAGTGCATCGAGTGAGGCATCAAAGAGGTTCCGGAATTTTTCCTCACTCTGCCGCAGTGCCACCTCCGTCTGCTTGCGTTGCGTGATGTCCCGTACAGCCGCCAGTCTAATTCTGTGACCGTTATATTCCAGGGTCTTGCCGCAGGCTTCGACAGTCATTATCGTACCATCTTTTTTAAGGCATTCCAATTCGTATGGTTTATCATATCCCTCAGAAATATGCTTCATGAGTATCTCACGGTATTGCGGTGTGATAGTGTCAACCACCGGCATGCCGATTACCTCTTCGTAATCGTAACCATACATTTCGGCAAGCCGTTTATTGGCGGCTATAATTCGTCCATTTTCGGAGACGGAGACCCCTTCAAACGTAGCATCTAATAATAGACTCAACCTTTTCTCAACCATACGGCGAGCGTCGATCTCGATGCGGAGTGCCTCTGCCGTCTTCCTGCTCTCTGTCACGTCCTCAAGCATAGCTATACAGTAATCCACCTTGCCGTTTTCACAACGTTTGCAATTTACCCAGAGCATCGTGTAAACAACCTCGCCGTCCTTGCGGATAAGGCGTTTTTCCAATTTGTATCCATCGGTCTCACCGGCAAGTATGCGGTTAAACTCTATGGTTTCGGGTTGCAGGTCTTCAGTATGCGTTAGCTCAGCCCATGTCATTCCGGTCAGTTCCTCATGACTATATCCCGTTATCCTGCAAATCTCGTCGTTTACTTTAATCCAGCCCTTTTCAGGAGACGTTATAGCTATGCCTATTGTGCTGAATTCAAATGTGGCGCGAAAGCGCTCCTCGTTTTCTCGCAGCTGCATTTCCATACGCTTGTGCTCAGTAATATCATTATGAACTGAAATCCACACGGTCCCGTAGATATTGTGTGTGAATGGAAATACGATGGCGTGACACCAAAACAGAGTGCCATCTTTTTTAACATTTAAGATTTCCCCTTGCCAGCTGCCGGTTTGTCTAAGCTGCGAATGTATTTGATCAGCCATATCTTCGGGCGATACATCGGTGGGTGCATTAACAATGGAGATGTTTTTGCCCGTCAACTCACCCTCTTCATAACCGAACATATCGTTAAACTTTGGGGTGGCGTAAACAATGCTGCCGTCGCTGATTTTTATAAGTACTACCCCTTCCGCCATGTTCATTAACATTTCACTTTGCAGGCGAAAATCTTGATTCATTGCATGATAGTCTGTCATATCCCGTAAAGCCCATAATTTTATCCTGTGGCCTTTATATTCCATGGTGTGTCCGTTTACCTCGACTATTATTGCCATACCGTCTTTTTTCAGGCAATCAATTTCGTGTGAACACTTACACCCCTCTGACATATGCTTAATGACAATCTCATGGTATTGCGGCGTTACAATATCAAATACCGGCCTATTTAACATCTCTCCGGGAGCGTAACCAAACATCTCGGCAGACCGTTTATTATAATCGATTATCCGTCCATCATCGTTAATCACGAGAATCCCTTCAAAGGATGCCTCCGATAACAACTCGAATCTTTGATTGCTCGCGTTAAGCTCATCGATGGATTCGTTGAGTGTCCTTTGTGACGCGGCAATGTCGTCTGCCATTTTATTAAAAGACGCTGTTAAAATGCCGGCTTCATCTCTCCTTTGCTCTCCGGCAATTCTTTCGAAATTACCTTCGCCTATCCTTTTTGTGGCATCCGCCAATTTCTTGATCGGTCTGGATACTATCACAGCAATGAAAACGCCAAGGGATAGAGCAAGGGATAGGCCTATAACCGAAAATGAGATGATTATTGTGGTTATAGTTCGAGCTTTACGGTTGTTTTTATGGCACATATCATCGGCCACTTTCAAATTATAGCCAACTATCTTTGTTATCGATGCTGAGCCTGCTCTGCCAGCCTTATAAGCGTCTCCTCTCATTAGGGTCTCCGCTTCATCGCGTTTACCGGCTGCCGATAGTTCAATTATCCTATCGACAAGCAGCATATACGCTGTCTTTGCCCCGATAAATTCCTTTAGATTAGCCTTATCTGTTTCATCGAAAATAATACCCTCGTATAGTTTAGCCGATTTATCTATTTCTTCACTGAGGCTCTTAATTTTATCGGCATATTTCAGCTTATCCTCTGCCTTTTCGCTCAGCTGGACGTCTCTCATAGCGATACGGATCCTTTGGAAATTCCGGGTGATATCATTCATGTAGATGAGAGGCACTACCATATTGTCATGCGTATATCTGGCAGATGCCGCCAAATCTGAAACACCGGCAATACCCGCGTAGCCTATTGCGGCTGAGAGAAACGTTATCAAGATAAAACTGGATAGAAGCTTTGTTCTGATTGTCATGTCATAAAACCATTTCATGTCAGATCCTATGTGCGTTCAGGTTTTTATCTTTGTTTTTTGATTCTTTGTACTATTCCGTCTTAATGGCATCAGCCTCTTAGTCTGGGACGTCCACCCCATCCATTATCTTACTTCCAACAATAACATAAGGGTTGTTACATATCAGTTACATATTATGGGGAAATGACAAATAAATGAGCATCCTTCGACAGGCTCAGGATGATTCAAGTCTCTTGCTTCTATGATTCAAGGCTTCTGCTTCTATGATTCAAGTCTCTTGCTTCTATGATTCAAGTCTCTTGCTTCTATGATTCAAGTCTTCTGCTTCTATGATTCAAGGCTCTTACTTCTATGAACTCATTTTCGGGATGACGATGATTATGCGGCTTTACGGCTCGCTATTTCACATCCTCGGGAACAAGTTCGATAATGGCAACTTCGGGAGGGCTGAGGACGCGGATTGGCGGGCCCCATGTGCCTACACCTCTGTTAACGTATAAAAACCCCCGCCCATCAACCTTCAGCAGCCCGCCCTTGTTTGGCACATAAACCCATGTCGTTAAATCACTCAGTCCGGTTTGTTTGGAGTAGTAAAGCCACGTTAAAACCCCAAAGGGGAATATCTGTCCCTTATGCGTATGTCCAGAGAGTTGCAAGTCAAAAAGACCCTCTTCATGTTCATTCAGCTCAGGCCGGTGTTTCAATAGAATTGTATATTTGTCTGGAGGTATGCCGGTTAATAGTTCTTTTTCCATTAATCCACGCTCTTTAGCAGCGGCAAGTCTTTCTTTTGCCTCAAGCGTTACTCTTAAATGAGACGGTACTTTAAAGTTACTTACTTCAGGGTCATCAACGCCAGCAATAACTATAGTGTTTCCAATTGTGACCGCCTCGTTCCTTAATACCTTAAATCCACAGCGCTCAGTAAACTCGATGGTCTGAGTAAGCCCCGCGTAAAATTCGTGATTGCCGGTAACGGCATATTTGCCTAAAGGCGGGTGAAGCGCCTCGAAATATTTGGCAAGACCGTCTATGTTGTCCAGTTGTCCGTCCACAAGGTCACCGGTTGAGACCAGTATGTCGGGGGCTTCGCTGTCTATTGCCTCGGCAATTGCCTTTATCCTCTTATCGGCAATTATGAGACCGACATGCACGTCCGTAATTTGCGCGATTTTAACAGCCGATGTTACCTTGTTTGTCCTGATTACCACCTTTTCGATACGAATGGCCCTGGCCTCGAAATACCCATAGACACATATACTTATAGAAAATAAGACAGACAGATAAAACGATGCGGCGGCCTTTACTTTAAGAAACTCAAGATCATGACCGGCTACTCTGCCTGTTATATAAATAAGAAACTTGTACAGATCAAACGCAAATAAAAACATCACAACATAAAGCAGAAACCCCATCCAGTAATATCCCGTATAGGCCGCCGCCTTCGCAACCAACTGATGTCCGGTTCTTTCGGAGTATCTGACAATGAATGGAAACATAGTCATGATGAGCATAGCGGCGGCAACACAGACCTTAGCGCTCAGCTTGAGGTTAAATGCCGAACCAGCCGCAGTCAGGGCATAGAAGTGCATCGATGCGTATATGAGTATAAAAAGAAGTAAAAATAGTCTCATTCAGTTCTGGTTTGCCGGCATAATATCAGCGCAAGTTTTTTAAACGCGCCCAGGAGGAGTTGAACCCCCAACCTTCGGATCCGTAGTCCAACGCTCTATCCAATTGAGCCATGGGCGCATATGTTGATAGTACACGGTTTTATGCGAAATTGTCAAATAAACCAATCTGCTTATTCCACCAGACCCTCGTATATCAATAAATATTTGTCTGTGTTTATTTGGATGGCTGACCGATTAATTTATTGACCGCGTCTATAAACTCCTCCGGCTCCACGGGTTTGTCAAGGAATATGTCAGGAAGCGACGGCATTCCCCCAAGTTTTAACTCTCCCTTGCGGAACTGGTCTATCATCAATTCCCTGTCAATGAGCAGCATTTTCCGGTAAGACTTGAAACGTAAAAAAAACTTTTGCATCTTGCTGTCCGGTTCATCGAGTAAGGTCTCCATCTGCCTTATGATATCTACATTGTCGAGTTCTTTGTATGACTGTTCAATAAAACTCTTCAACGACGTTAACATGATTATGGGCACGTTTCCCAGTGCGCTGTCTCTTCTTAACTCGCCCAATACGTCTATTCCCGTCTTTTTGGGCATCATCACGTCGAGGGTTATCAGGTCGGGTTTCATTTCCCTTGCCTTGTTTAATCCCTCCTCACCGTCCACTGCCTCTACAACATCATAACCGCTTTGACTGAGAACTGTAGAAAGATACTCCCTTATGGACTTTTCGTCATCGACGACCAGTACCCGCTTCTTCATTATGTTCCTCCTTTTGGTCTTACGTCCGAATACACACGGACTCCACCTTTTTCCAAACCATTTATGTCATTTGAAACCTGTACCATTTCAAGCATTTGAATCTATATGCTGACTAATTCAGCTGCTAATATTTTTGATGGTATCCATTTGCCGCTATCATCTTTACTATAATTGCACTCCATTAATATCTCCCCGAGGGTGCCCATCCTCTCAGCCTCATCTATAAATAGTTTTACTGCTGTTTTTAACATTTCCCTTGAATGCTCCACGCTATCTCCGCAGCTTGATATGTCCAGTTCAGGACAATATGCTATAAAAGCATCTCCTTCTTTAAACACTATCATGTCATAATCAATGTTCACCATTGCGGTCTCCCAACAGGTATCATCAATTTATACGAGGATTATTATCTCTTCATGGGAAGTCTTATCCGGAACATCGTGCCTTTTCCCTTTTGCGATGTAACTTCCAGTGTTCCCCCATGTCCTTCGACTACTTTTTTGGTTATTGGCAGCCCAAGTCCATTGCCTCTGAAATTCTTTGTGGAGAAAAACAGCACGAATATCTTGTCCAGCTCATCCTCCCCTATCCCGTAACCATTATCCTCTACGTCCAGATTTACAAAACCGCTTTCAATATCGGCATGTACGCGTATTACTACCCTGGCCCTTTCATCACCAGCGTATTGCTTACCCGTGCAGGCGTCTATCGCGTTAGACACAAGGTTCATCAGCGCGGTGTGAATTGCCTCATAATCAAAATAGAGCGAAGGGACAGACCTGTCTATTTCCCCGGATACCTCAACCTGCGCGCCTCCAGTGTCCTGAAACATCCCGGCAACCTCCTCTGCGAGAATGGTTATTGAGCCATATTTAAAATCGATTTGATTGAACCTGGAGATATCGAGGAGATCGCGTGTCAGCGCCGACATTCGCGATATGCCTGTTTGGGCGGCATCCCAGCCCTTGATGAGCAGTTCGTGATCGTTGCTTTTTAAGGCGGTATTGATCATATATTCGCCGCCCTTAAGCGCGTTAAGAATATTTTTCGCCCCGTGGACTATCTGTGTTATGGCTATGCCGATTGCCGCCTGATATTCCTTTTCTGCCAGTTGTTTTTCTATAAGGATGCGCTCTTCGGCCTCTTTTTCTAATTTCTTATAGGCCTCGTCCAGTCTTATCAGGTCGTTATATGACCGTAAACACGTTACTATCGATGTGTAGAGCCGTTGAATAGTCAGCTCGCTTTTTGTCTTGTAGTCGTTGATGTCGTAATTTACAATCACATCATTTTCCGGGGCCATGCCGGGCTGCCCGGTCCGCAGTATAATTCTCATAAATTTATTGTTCAGGACTTCACGTATATATTTTACGACATCCAGGCCCGCGTACTCGGTCTCCATAACCACATCGAGGATAATCAACGCCGTGTCAGGGTGGGCATTAAGCGCGGACTTTGCCTCTTGTGCCGATGAGGCAAAGATAAGGTCGAGACATCTGCCGTTGAATGTAAAATCCCTCAGGGCAGCCCTTGTCATCCTGTGGACTTCATCCTCGTCGTCAACAACCATAACCTTCCAGTTTGGCTCACCGGAGCTATCCTTAGACGGGACTTCCACTTTTTCCCGCAGAAAACTATCGTCGCAAAAAAGATTATCTGAATCCTTCATCTTTGTTCACCTGTGGACATATTATACTATACCGTGCAAGGTAATGTAACTGTAAATGTCGTCATACCAGCTTCGCTTTCGCATATAATTGTGCCTTTGAGAGTTTGGGTAACGATGTTAAATGTAATATACAGACCGAGACCTGACCCACCCTGCCCGCGCTTTGTCGTAAAAAATGGATCAAATATCTTTTTTATATTCGCCTCGTGGATGCCCTTGCCGTCGTCTCTGTACCGAAGGACGATTTCATCGTCCTGCGGGACGGCCTCTATCAGAATTTGTCCTGCCGAGCCTTCGTCATAGGCGTGAAGCATGGAGTTCATCAGCAGGTTTGTGATAATTTGGGCAAACGCCCCCGGATAGCTGTTAAGCTCGAGGGCGTCGTCACAGTTTATCGTGATGACATGGGGTGTCCTCCTTAGCTGCGGCCTCAGGCTCATCACTATATCGTTTAAATATGACTTCAGATTAAATTTCCTCTTTTCCCAGCTCGTCTGGTCTGCCGAGACCATTTTAAAACTCCTTATCAAATCCCCCGCGCGAAACAGGTTCTTGACGATGAGGTCTGAGTCCTCGGCGGCGACGAATATATACTTTTCAAGGTCTGTCCTGGTTATCTGTTTATCATAGAACATAGCGGCGATTTTCTTTGTAGCAAGCTCAAGATGAGACGCACTGGTTACGGCAATCCCTATGGGGGTATTTATCTCATGGGCCACACCGGCTACAAGCTGCCCCAGCGAGGCCATCTTTTCTGAATGTATCAACATCTCCTGGCTTTGCTTGAGCTCGTCGTTAGCGTCTATCGCCTGTTTGCAGGCTATGACCAGCTCATCTGTCCGCTCCTTTACTATCTCCTCAAGCTGGTCGTGGTGTTTTTTTAACTCGTCCTCCGTTCTTTTTCGCTCTACGATACCAGCAAGCGTGTTGGCTATGGACACAAGAAATTCCTCCTCTTCCTGAGTCCTCTTGTGCCCCCTCCTGATATAGAGGTTGATTACGCCCAACACCCTTCCTTTTGATTTTATAGGAATGCAATAATGCCCGTGGTCGGGCATCCCGTCGTATCGTACCACATGGTCGCCGTCTATCGTTGACTTGAATATGATTTCCCCTGTCAGGGCGCATTGCCCGCAGAGACATTTCCCCAGGGGCAGCACCGAGCAGACGTTGTGCAGGTTTAAGGGAAAACCCCTGTGAACCTTCATAACAAGGATATCTGTCCTGCCTTCTATAAGGAATATGCTGCCCGTGTATTTGTTTGAGAGCCATGACACGGTGCTTATAATGTCGAGGGTCTTTTGCAGGTGTTCTGTAAGAGATATAGGCTCAAGCGAAAGGTGCAGGATTTTATTTATCACATCCTGTATCAGGTAATTGTGCGTCAGGTTTTCGTTTGCCTCTTTACGCAGCACTATGCCGGCTATTGTGTTTGCGGCAATTCTCAGGAACATTTCTCTTATGCGTGAGTTGGGCATGACCGCCGCCGCAGGAACCTCCCGCCCGCTGCCCGTATCCTCCCCTACATAGAGGTCAATAAGGCCAAGCAGCCTGTCATTAGATTTAATCGGGACATAATAGTGGCCGCCCGGCTGCGACTTACCTCCAGAACCGGCCGTAGGCATAAACATAAATATTATATCTGTCGTGCTGACTGAACTTTCACCAAGGCATTCGGGTGAAATCGGCTGGCAGGCATCCAGCTCTTCCGTAGTATAATTATAATAAGAGCTGTGCTCCAGCATAGTCGTTTTTCTGTCATAAAGATATATACATCCCTTTGCGGAGGGTAAAATCCACGGCGCCGACATCAGGAGCTTCAAAATTTGGGTTAACTGCTCCTGCGTGGAAATCTGCGAGAGCGAGACCTTCAGCATTGAGTTGATAATGCTCTCGATATGCAGATGGGCATTCTGCATCCCTGCGTCTTTGACCGTTAACTCTTCATTACTATCGTTCACGCGCTATTTTACAACAACTCATGCCATTATTACAAAGCAGATTGCATCAGACAAACGCATTAGAGCGGTAAAAAGCCACTAAACAATAGAAATGGAGCTTCTGTATCGTTTTCGTTTTGTACCCGAGGCAACGTATCTCATTCCTATTGTTTTTTCGTGAGGCAATTCGCCCTACCCGCCTCACCCCATACTATATCGCCTATCTCCGGCCTATGAAGGGCGCCTATAGCTTCGCCTTCTCTTGTTTTCAGAAGATGGTCAATGGCCTCGCATGGTTTTCTCTTAAACTACGTGTATATCGGTCAAAATCTCCTTCCTTCACTTTTCCCTTATAATCTCGTAATTAGTAACCCCGTAATTATCTTAGAAAATGCTCTACCGTGGCAGCAATTCCTTTTTTGAGGTCGTACTCAGGGTGCCAGTTTAGTAACTTTGCCGCCTTTGAGTTATCCAGACAGCTTCGTCTGATGTCTCCGGCGCGGGCTGGGCCTTTGTGTGGATTGTCAAATTTAGCGTCTTTGGCGATTCCCCTTTCTCTTAGTGATTCGAGAATTGTTCTGTAGAGCTGGACTGTACTGGTTTCAACGCAGGTACTTATGTTAATAATCTGTTGCTCGCCGGCCATTAGGGCATGCGTGTTTGCCCTGACTACATCTTTCACGCAGCAATAATCGCGCGTCATACCATCGGGCTTATCATCAAAATGGTATATCGTAGGAAGGCCCTCCGATATTAGTTTTTCCATAAAAATCGCTACTACCCCTGCCTCGGCGTGAGGTACCTGGCGCGGGCCATAGACATTTGCATATCGCAGCACCGTATATTGCAGGCCATAGTGCGCGGCATAGAAATGAAGATATGATTCGGTCGTCTGTTTCGTTATCGCGTAAGGCGACAGCGGATTTCCCGGATATGTCTCTGTGGTAGGAATAACGCTTGCCTCGCCGTATATTGCGCCGCCTGTCGAGGAGAATATAATCTTTTTTGTGCCATATTTAACGGCACACTGAAGTATATTAACCGCCCCAAGCACATTGACCTCAGCGTCGAAATGCGGGTTAGCTACTGATGCCGGTACTGACATCTGGGCGGCGTGATGGTCAACCACATCTGGTCTTTCTATCTCAAAAACCTTTTTCAGCTCCTCTGCCCGCACATCCATGATGTATAGTTTGGCCTTTTTATTTATATTTTCCAGCTTGCCTGTAAAGAAATTATCCACAATTACTACATCATGTCCGGCGCTGACAAATCCATCCACCACGTTTGAACCTATAAAGCCTGCCCCGCCTGTGACTATTATCTTCATCTGTCCCCCTTTTCAGCGGCGATAGAGTTAAACAACTCCAGAGATCTCTTTACCGCCTGGTCCATGTTGTAGTATTTATATTCCGCAAGGCGGCCAGCGAAATAAACGGTTTTAAGCTTATCCGCCTCTTTTTTGTATTTCTCGTATATCGCAGCGGCACTCTCCATTGGAACCGGATAGTAGGGTTCCCCTGAGGCCTCAGGATATTCGCGAACTATTGTTGTGCGAGAATGCCTTTGCTTAGTAAAATGCTTGCTTTCGGTTATCTTCGTGAACTGGTAATCGTTTGGATAGTTGACGACGGCCGCTTCCTGATAGTATTCAATGTCCAGTGTCTCAAACTCAAAACGCTGGCTCCGGTATGGGAGTTCACCGTGCATGTTATCAAAAAAATAGTCTATCGGGCCGGTATATATCAGATAGTCAAACTTCACGTCGTCTATTATTGTTTTGTAATCGGTGTTGAGCGCTATGGTTATGTTCTTATGGGAAAGCATCCTGTCAAAGAGCTTATGAAATCCATCCACCGGAAGCCCTTCAAACTTATCGCCAAAATACCTGTCATCGGTGTTGAACCTCAGAGGGATTCTCCTGGTTACTTCAGGGGAGAGCGCCTCAGGATAGACCCCCCATTGTTTGAACGTGTAGTTTTTGAAAAATTTTTCGTAGAAAAACTCCCCAACCTGCGACAGGACAACATCCCTCGAATTTTTAATCTCAGCGATGTTCAGGCGCACCGATGCCAGATAGTCCCTGAGGCCCTGCTCGTCAAAGTTTTTATTAAGAAGCGTATTTACCGTGGTTAGATTAATCGGGATGGGGAGTTTCAGGCCATCCACATACGCCAGCACCCTGTGGACATAACCGTTCCATTTGGCAAACTTATTTACATACTGCCAGACATCTTCATGGTTCGTATGAAATATATGCGCCCCGTACTTATGAATGAGAATACCGGCGTCGTCATAGCAATCATAGGAATTGCCTCCGATGTGAGGGCGCTTCTCAACAAGGAGGACCTTCTTGTTCAGCTCACTGGCAAGTCGCTCACTTATTACTGCCCCTGCAAAACCTGCCCCAACTACCATATAGTCATAATGAGCTGACATTATGACCTATAATATACCTTTATCAGAAGACTTTAAGTATTCGGCCAGGGCCTCGTCCCATGGGCGCGGCTTAAACGGCGTCGAATATTTCGTCACAGACAGGTCAAGGACAGAATATGCCGGCCTCTTCGCCGGGCGCGGGAACTCATCCGTCGTAACCGGGATAACATTGTTGGTCTTGCCGCTTAGTCTCAGGATTTCAACCGTGAAATCATACCAGCTGAGTGTGCCGTCTGTGGCGTCGGTAACATGGTAAATCCCGTACTTGCCGCTTTCCACAATGGCCTTGATGCCGTGTGAGATGCTTACCGTCCATGTTGGAGAGCCTATCTGGTCGTTAACTACCCTGAGTGTGTCCATCCTGCCGCTTAAATCAAGGATTGTCTTTACAAAGTTCTTGCCAAAGCGGCCATATAGCCAACTGGTTCGCACAATGTAGAATTTCCTTAATAACCATTGGACATATTTCTCGCCGGCGAGCTTGCTGTACCCGTAGAAATTGACAGGGTCGGGGTTGTCAAACGGCGTATATGGGACGGTGCTATTGCCGTCGAAGACATAATCGGTGCTCACGTGGCACAGGGGTATGTCGCGCTCGGCACATATCATGGCAAGGTGCTGGGTGCCAGTGGCGTTAACAAGCATTGCAATGTCGCGGTCTTTTTCTGCAGCGTCAACGTTTGTGTATGCCGCGCAGTTAATGATTATATCCGGGGAGTGTTTATCGACAACGCTGGCAACGGAGTCAACAGAGGTTATATCCATATCGTCAATCGTCGCCCCGACACACGTGTGCCCCTGAGATAGTACCGGTATTATGTCAGTCGATAACATCCCGCCGGCTCCTGCTACAAATATTTTCATTTCCAGAATCCCTCGCTTTCAGCGGCAAGCCGTTTTTTCAGTGACTGCCACCACCATTCGTTATCAATATACCACTTTATCGTATTGGCAAGCCCGTCCTCTATTCTTTTTTCGGGCCTCCAGCCAAGCTCAGTCGTGATCTTCGCGTTATCGAGGGCATACCTAAAGTCGTGCCCAGGACGGTCTTTTACATACTTAAATGCGGCCTCACCTGTGAGTTTAGCTGCCCCTGATTTGCTCATTATATCTAAGACCATATGTAATATTTCAAGATTCCTTCGTTCGCTGTCGCCCCCGATGTTATAGGCCTGCCCTTCCCTGCCCTTGTGAAAAACTACATCTATGGCCTTACAGTTGTCCCCGACATAGAGCCAGTCCCTGACGTTAGTTCCCTGTCCATATACCGGTACGGGCTTACCGGTAAGCAGATTGGTTATCATCAGGGGGATAAATTTCTCAGGGAACTGGTAAGGACCATAGTTATTCGACGGCCTTACGGTGATAACAGGAAAACCGTATGTTTTAAAAAATGCCTTTATCAGCAAATCCCCGGCGGCCTTCGAGGCGGCATATGGGGAGTTCGGGTCAAACGGTGTGGTCTCGGTAAATTTACCGTCGCCTGTCTCGAGGCTTCCATATACCTCGTCAGTGGAGACATGGACAAACCTCCCGATTTTAGCCTTCAGAGCGGCATCGAGGAGTACTTGCAGACCTATGACATTAGTTTCGAGAAAAGGACGGGAATTTTCTATCGAGCGGTCAACATGGCTCTCGGCGGCAAAGTTAATAACGCCGTCAACCACTTTTAGAAGCCTGACTACCGCTTCCTCATCCCCAATTGAGCCTTGTACGAAATGGTACCGCTCTGAGTCAATTCCCTTCAGGTTATCTGAATTACCGGCATACGTCATGCAGTCCAGATTATACAGCTCATAATCCGGGTACTTATTAAGCATATATCTGACAAAATTAGAGCCTATAAAACCACAACAGCCTGTGACGAGAATCTTCACCGCAGTCTCCTATAAGTAATATAATGTCTCGTTAACACTTCATACTTCGACAATAGAATCGTCGCTTATCATCAGCCTCAGGGCCGTGTGTTGATGTGCGTTTTTTACTACTTCCGCCCCTCTGCCGATAAGGCTGTCCTCGAGGCGTTCAATACCCTCAATTCGGGCATTGTCCAATATCACGGAGTGCTCGATAGCGGAGTGTTTTATCGTAACGTTATTGCCTATGCTCGTGAAAGAACCTATAAAGGTATTTTCAATAATCGAGTTCTTTCCTATTTTAACAGGACCGCGAATATTGCTGTTTGTTACTATCGAACCTGGCTCTATTGTAACCCTGCCCATTATGCGGCTGTCTATTATTTTCCCTTTGATGTCATTCTTAATATACTCATCGAGGACGATGCTGTTCGCCTGAAGGAGGTCGTCTTTTTTACCTGTGTCAAGCCACCAGCCGTCGAGTATTTCGCTGTCCACGGCATAGCCCATGTTGATTAATTCCTGAATGGCGTCAGTTATCTCAAGTTCGCCGCGTTTGGAGGGTTTTATGCGGGCAATGGCGTCGAAAATTCTTTTTGTAAATATATAGACCCCGACAAGAGCAAGATTAGACGGCGGGTCCTGGGGCTTTTCCATAAGCTCGATGACCTTGCCATCCGAGTCCAGGCGCGCAACACCAAAACGCCGCGGGTCTTCTACCTCTTTGAGGAAAATCATAGCATCGGACTTATTCTTCTTAAACCTCTCGATAGCGGTTCGAACCCCCGAACTCAGAAGATTGTCGCCCAGGTACATAACAAAATTGTCATCCCGCAGGAACGACCTCGCTGCGAGGACAGCGTGGGCAAGTCCAAGTGGTTTTTTCTGTACAATGTAGCGTGTCTTTATGTTCCACGGCACGCCATCCCTCAAATAGTCTTTCACGTCCTGGCCGGTCTCAGGGGAGATAATTATGCCGGCCTTTTTTATCTTTGCCTCGCATATATGGTCAAAGACGTAGCCCAGTATAGGTTTTCCGGCTACCGGCACCAGCTGTTTTGCTATTGTATGAGTGAGAGGCCTCAATCTCGTTCCCTGTCCACCGCTTAGTATCAGTGCCTTTTTCATTCAGTCCCTAACCTTTTTCATTTATTTTGTCTCTGGCATCTGTTTCTATTTCCTCACGACCCGGTCACGCCCCGGTCACAGCCACGCCCCGGCATGTTTATAAAAAAAACTTTGAACTTTATCGACGAAATGTATTATAACAGATATACTGTGTTTTTTTACAACCAGGTGGGTCATAGAAAAAGTGCCATAATGGAACCGTAATGGAAAAGATTTGGCTATGATAAAGTTTATACAGTTTTGTTCTCTTATTACCATAGATATAGCCGCGTACTATGTCTCGCTGTATGGCGCATGGTACGTCAGAGAGATGGCAATACCCTTATTCTATACGCCGTTGACGCCGAACTATACCTTTGGGTATTACGCCGGCCTGTTGTGGATGCCTGCGATTTTCATCTTCTTCATTGCGTATAAAAATATATACACGGGCAGAACTCCGATATGGGATGAGACAAAAAAACTTATCCACGCCAACACTTTATCTTTCATGGTACTCATGGCTGTTGTAACGCTTGGGAAGGCTCAGGGGCTGGTCTCACGCGTCGTAATTTCATCGTTGTGGCTTTGGACCATTTTTATATTCCCCGTTTTTCATCTCTATGGAAAGAAACTACTCTTTTTATTGGGTATTACAAAAGAAAAAGTCCTTGTGCTCGGAGCCGGCAAGACTGGCAAGATAATCTCCCAATGGCTTGAGAGAGAAAGACATATCGGCTATGAGGTCATAGGATATCTGGACGATGAAGCCGATAGAATCGGGACATATATCGATGGGAAAAAGGTTTTTGGCCAGGTCAGACATTATCCCAAGTTTATTAAAGATCTCCAAATCAACACAATTATCATAGCAATGCCGTCCCTTGGCCCCGAAAAGATATCCTCCCTCGCCTTTGAGATACAGCAACAGGTGAAAAACACGATGATTGTCCCCAATCTCTATGGGATAGCTCTCTTAAACACCGAACTGCTGCATTTGTTTTACGAGGAGATTTTCCTGCTAAAGGTCAAGAATAACCTGAAATCCCTGTACAACAGGACAATTAAAAGGGCCTTCGACCTTACGTTGGCCATCGTGCTATTACCATTTTTGCTGATAGTTATGGCCATCATAGGGATAATAACGAAACTCTCTTCACCCGGTCCGGTGATTTATAAACAGGAAAGAATTGGAATAGGCGGGCGGCCTTTTAACTGCTACAAGTTCAGGACAATGGTTGAGGACTCCGAGAGGATATTAAACGAACTCCTGCAAAGCAACAGAGACATGAAAGATGAGTGGGAGAGATACTGGAAGCTGAGCAAAGACCCGCGCATCACTAAAATAGGGATGTTCCTGAGAAAGACATCCCTTGACGAGCTTCCTCAGATAATCAATGTGCTTAAGGGTGAGATGAGCCTCATTGGACCGCGGCCATATCTTCAGAGAGAGATGTTCGCAATTGAGAACAACATCGGAGACATCACGAAAGTGCCACCGGGCATAACCGGCCTCTGGCAGGTCTCAGGCAGGAGCACGACGACATATGAGAACAGAATAAGACTTGACATCTGGTATATGATGAACTGGTCATTAGGACTTGACCTGTTTATCTTATTGAGAACCATTAAGGTAGTATTATTCATGAAGGGGGTACGTTAAAGTGAAAAAAAACATTTTTGTGAGCGCTATAATAGTGATGTCGGTACTATATATTCTTTTAGCGTCTGTATCTAACGCCTCAGGGCCGATTTTTATGAGAATGAAGTCTGCCTATAGCTCGTTCAAAGACATAAGCGGCAGGTTCTCACAGGTAAGCAGCATCAGGGAGCTGAACAAGGAATTGTCTTTCGATGGGACGTTTCGCATCAAGCCGCCGTTAAAAATGTCATGGAAATACGAGGGTGAAGACGAGCAGGAGGTTTACATCAACGACAATGATCTTACGGTATATAAAAAGAAGCACAATCAGGCCATGCGCTCAAAAATTGACGATGCGGCCATAGCCCAAACACCACTTGCGCTGTTACGTGATATGAAAGATATTGAAAATAACTACGATATCACAGAAAAAAATAACGTTATACGTCTTACGCCTAAAGACAACGCTGTCAAAGTCAAATACTTCGATGTTTATCCATCGAAGGACGCCTTTCCGATAAAGAAGATAGTCCTCTTCGACAAAAACGATAACACCGTTGAAATCACTATAAAGGATGTGAAGGTAAACACCGGCCTTACTGACGAGATATTTCAGTTTACCCTGCCTGATGGCGCTACAATAGTTAACAACTAAGGGCAGCTGAGCGCAATGAATGATGCAATACTTGCCATTGACACGTCATGCGACGACACCTCGGCCGCTGTTGTACGCGGTGGAAACCAAATACTTTCAAACATAGTATCGGGGCAGACACTGGTTCACGAGCGGTTTGGGGGCATAGTGCCGGAGCTAGCCTCAAGAAGGCACATAGAAATCATAGAAAGCGTAGTTGACGAGGCGATGAGAGCGGCCTCCATTGCCTTTGCCTCTGTCAGCGCGATAGCCGTGTGCAAAGGTCCCGGCCTCATAGGTTCTCTAATCGTAGGGACGGCATTTGCCAAGGCTCTCGCCTATGTCCATAAGCTCCCATATATAGGTGTAAACCACCTTGAAGGACATATCTGTTCGGCCTTTTTAAAAGAAGATGGGCCGCCTACCCTGCCATTTATCTCCCTCGTAGTCTCAGGGGGCCACACAAGCCTCTACAGGGTGGATGGGCGCGCCCAATACAGAGAGCTTGGCAGGAGCCGCGACGATGCCGCAGGGGAGGCCTACGACAAAGTGGCCAAGATGCTTGGACTGGGATTTCCAGGAGGCCCTATTATTGACAGGCTTGCAAAGGCGGGCAATCCACGGGCGGTTTCATTTCCGAGGGCGTATATGCCGCAAACCCTGGACTTCAGCTTCAGCGGCCTGAAGACATCGGTAAGGAGTTTCCTCACCCAAAACACAAAACAAATTCCAATAGAAGACATCTGTGCCTCCTTTCAGGCTGCGGTCATAGATGTCCTTATAAAAAAAATCGAATGGTCAGCCGCAAAAGAGAACATCACATCAGTCGCACTATCGGGCGGAGTGGCGGCTAACGATGCCCTGCGCCAAAGGATAACACAGCTAAAGGGAATCGAGACCTACGTACCGCCTAAATCACTCTGCACGGACAACGCCGCCATGATAGGGGCTGCCGCCTACGAACAATTTCTGAAAGGCGAATTTGCTGACATGAGACTAAACCCAAAGGCGTATCTGCCGGTGGGGAAAATAGCCGAAACAAAAAGAAGCTAACTGATGGCCTTATATACTTTTATCTTACTTAGCGCTTTATTGAATGCATTGTCTAATTTTTCGCTTGGTATTATTGCAGTTAATTGACGATCCAAGATAGATACTATGTGTTTAGCATAATTAACATGATCTTCGTCAATAATTCCATATGCTTCATAATCACAATCGTTACGTAATCTTCGTAACCTGTGAAGTAGTTCAGCCATGTCAGGTTTACCATAATACGTCATAATTTTTTGTATTAACACGTGACTGTAACTCTTATACAAAGCATCTCCATTTTCATGGAGTGAAGAATATATTGTTTCTCTATATTTAAGAAATATGTAATAATAAT
This sequence comes from Nitrospirota bacterium, assembly GCA_015233015.1. Taxonomy (GTDB): domain Bacteria; phylum Nitrospirota; class Thermodesulfovibrionia; order Thermodesulfovibrionales; family Magnetobacteriaceae; genus Magnetominusculus. The sequence continues at coordinate 37,839 of JADFYO010000020.1, forward strand.
ATCTTCCTATTGTTGTCCTACTAACAGCAGTCATAATATCTTTATTTTTATAATTAAGGCCGGGAAGCTCATCGGCTATAGTTTTGAAATAATCAATTTGAAACATATTAATTATCTATAACATCAACTATTACAAATACATATGGGTATTTATTTGCAATTAGTTCAGAAATATGAATCTCCAATTCAAACTTATCATCAACAGACAAGGGCTTTGAAACTATTTTTAAAGAAAAGTATTTTTCACTCTCGTAATCGAAATCAACCTCTTCATACGGGATTACATCATATATTGCCGGATTATCCTTCGTAATATATTTAACATACTCATATATATCTGCATATGTTTTATCTTTTAATAACTCCTTTCCATTTAAGTAGGACTTAAGATTATTCATTACCCCGATAAATGGCCGAGCGTCAGTGTATTGCGATATCTTGGAATAAAACGAATTATCATCAAAATTGATTTCAGCATTATTGTTTATCATATTCCACAATTTTGATACAACTCTATACATTTCTTCATAATATGCTAAATTAGAATTAAATACAGCAAGCGAAACAAGTGCAGATATTCTCTCACGTTCAATCAATTTCTTCTTTTTAAGCAACTGCCTCACTATCTCAACGGCTTCTTTCGTATTACCCTTTATATTTTTGGTCATCGCCTTTAACATCGCTAAATCAAAAGGTACCGTTCTCTTAACAAGGCTATAACATTTATTAAGTATCAATTCGGCATTCGCCGTATCATTTAACAACATATAACATTTTATCAATAATATCATCGATGTTACTATATCTTTTGGATTGTTTTCTATATAGTCCAATATTTCTATTTCTATAGAATGCAACTCCTCTATTGAAATAGCTCGCCGTAATCTCTCAGCAAAGCCATTGCTTTTCAGTAATGCTACTGCCATTCCCGCACCTGCCTCACATCAGTCATATATTCTGTCATCTTCCAATCACCTGACTTACTATAACACATCTGCCCGATAACCTGTCAATATATCACTTCACGCCTTAATGGATTTACTCATTAAGCGCGGTACCGGCAGAAGATTTTAGGAGGCGTTTGATGGTATCGTTATTTGTGTCTTTGACTTTTTTAAAGACCATCGGTTCGCCGTTAAATAAATGGTCGTGTTTTTTTATAAACTGCTGTAATTGTTTTGTGTCAGAGGTAAGCAGGAATTCTTCGGAGTCGGCAGCCCCTTTCGAATTTTCGTAAGTTATCTCATTGCCGCGCCCCTGAAGGTAGTCCTTTTCCAGATTAAAGATATATACATACATTGTGTTTTGGTCAATAAACTCAGCCTTTAGGAAATTGTGGGTTTTCTTACCCTTATATTCAGTTAATAGCATGTCAATATATATGGAACCGGAGATTTTAACCAGATTAAACTCCACAAATTCTCCTTTGCCGGCGTGCTCAATCCTTTCGTCCCTCTCAATTACCCAATAATAGGATGTCTTAGTATTTGGATTATAAAATATATTATATAAGTTGGTTTCGTTAACCCACTGGCCATATAGATCTTTATTAATTACGACATTAGACCTGTCATCTGAGACAATCCCATTTTGCGATTCAACAAGGCACCCGCTCATAGAAATTACGGCTGCCAACGCGCATACAATTACCGCTAATCGATAAACACGTCGGGTGATGCGGCTAGTGCCGGTGACAAAATTACGGGTATGTTCGGAAGCATGTATCATTTAAAAAAAAACCTCGGGACATCGGCAATGGCCTTCGAGGCACCTTCGCCGAGCTTGAGCACATATGATATTGATTCAACTGTCACGACCTTATTATACACCCATCGGACTGTTAATGCAACGCTTTCGGCCTCGTCGAAAGCCAACAGGTTCTATTAATCAAGCTGGAAGGGCCGAAACGCGTCATTAAGATGTACAAAACATGATCATGTTTTGTACAATACAGGTTGGGAATCGAAAATGAGATTTTTTAAAGAATGGCGCCAAGGACGTAACTATATGAAAGACAGTACCGTTAGGGTTGCTCTATACGTAGTTATTCTGATACTTTTATACACCGGCTCCTCGTGCGGAGATACACTTGGCGACGGCATGAGGGCATACGAACGCGGCGACTTCGCCGGCGCGATAGAAGCATTTGGAGATGTGCTTGCCGGTTATAAAGAACATGTGAGCGACCCTGTGGCCGAGGCAAATTGTCTGTTGTATCTATCGAAGTCATATCTACATGCCGGCCGTTTCGATAAGGCCCTCGCATTCTTAGACAGAGTTCCCCCTATCCTCGAAAAATCCGAAGATGCCGGCCTCAAGCAGGAGATGTTAAACCTTTATGGGTTGATTTATATGTCAACCGGAGATTTTAACAAGGCCAATGAGTATTATGAGAGCGCCTTGCAAATTTCTGAGAACCACGGCATCAGGGCCGAAATACTTAACAACCTTGGAACCCTCCATGTGCTGATGAACTCCAGGGACAAGGCACTGGAATATTACGATAACGGGCTGAAGGATATTATCAGCGCCACACTGCACGCGCAAATCCTCATAAACATAGCCGTTTTAAACACAAGCCTGAAAGATGAACCTCTGGCCGATAAAAAATTAAAAGAGGCATTCAGAATATTTCAGGGCGCTGACGACAGCCATAAGAAAGTTGAGGGGCTTATTAATATCGCAAGGGCTTACATGTCTATGTCCGGCAAATCAAATAAACATAGTGCCTATGACGCGCTTGATATGGCCCAAACGACGGCCAATCAGATTGGCGACAACAAGGCCATTCCATATATTTTCATATACAAGAGCAGACTTTACGAAGAAGGAAGGGACTACAAAAGCGCCCTTGTTTTATTAAGAAAATCCCTGAGTGCCGCTGAAATGTATAATGTCAGGGAATCGGTTTATATCATATACCGGCAGATGGGACGAATTTTAAATAAAACCGGCAAGACTGACGAAGCCGTTTCAGCCTATAGAGAGGCCGTGCGCGCAATTGAAGATGTTGGGCTGGACGCGTTTGTAAACTGTGCGCTCTGCGGAGGGATGTTTTTTAAAACCGAAGTAGAATCAGTATTTTATGAACTAGCCGAGGTCTTAATCGAAAGATCTTCGAAGGCAGGCACCGCCGCCGAACAACAAAAAGACCTTTATGAGGCCATAGACACGATAGAACAGCTCCGTGCGGCTGAGCTTAAGGATTACTTTAAGGATACCTGCATAGATATTCAAAAGGCCAAAGAATCCCGGCTTGACACGGTTGCTAAAAATACCGCCATCCTCTATGTGGTATCTTTTCCTGAGAAGTTGTACGTCTTAGTTAGTTTTCCTTCAGGCATAAAAAAATATACGGTTAACATATCTGCCGACGATTACACCAAAGAGGTAGTAACCTTTCGTAAATTTCTTGAAAAACGCACCACTATGCAGTATTTAACACATGGGCAGCGGCTATATGACATATTAATAAGGCCTGCGGAGCAGGACTTAGCGCTCAATGAAACAGATACTATTGTGTACATACCTGACAGGGCATTGAGGATGATTCCCCTTGGGGCATTACATGACGGCAAGGATTTTTTGATAAGAAAATATGCCGTTGCCGGCACAGTCGGGATGTTTTTGACAGACGCGCGTGGTTTCGCAGGAAAAGACTCAAAAATGCTCGTAACCGCATTAACCGAACCGAGGCAGGGCTACGTGCCGCTGCCCTTTATTTCGGACGAGGTTAAGGGGATAGGACAGGCCTATAATTCAGATTTACTTATGAATAAGGATTTTGTGGTTCCAAATCTTAAAAATGAATTTAAGGACAAACAATACACGATGCTTCATATGGCGTCTCATGGGGAGGTTACGGGAGACGCGGCTAAGGCGTTTATTGTTACATGGGATGGTAAGATGACGATAAACGATCTGGAAACCCAGATAAAAGAGGGGCGCTACAGCGCCAAACCCATAGAGATACTGGCATTGAGCGCATGTGAGACTGCCGCTGGGGATGAGAAGGCGGCCCTGGGGCTTGCCGGTCTGTCTGTAAAAATGGGGGTCAAGAGCACCATTGCATCCCTTTGGAGCGTAAATGACGAGGCGACATCCATGCTGCTGGTGGATTTTTATAAGGAACTGAAAACAGGCGGAGGATTTAAGGCAAAGGCATTGCAGAGGGCGCAGCTGAACATGCTGGACAACGATAGGTTCAGCCACCCCCTCTACTGGGCACCATTTCTTTTAATAGGGAACTGGTTGTAATATCTACTGTGCATATATAATAACATCGGTTTAACTTAGCAGCCGAAAATTAATTCTTTGGGAGGCCCATATGAAAAGTATAGTGATGAGAAAGAGTATATTCGCACTGGTTTTGCTGACAGCTGTTATATGTTCACCGTTAATTCTGAATGCCGCGGACGAAGCGAAGGATAAGTCCACCACAGTAATCAAATATAAACCGCCCATGCTTGGAGCGCCGAATGTGCGTACAGGGGGTGGAACAAGGGGAAGCAGTGGAGACGCGCTTGAGTTAACGGTTCTCGCACCGGAGCATACGGGACTAAGTTCAAAGGCTCAGCCCTCTCTTTGCTGGTATATATCGAAGGCGTCAAAATTAAAGATAGAAATCAGTATAAGTGAGACAAAGGCAGCTGTGCCACTTTTGGAGAAGAACGTAGAAAATCAGGCAAGTGGAATTAACTGTATAAATCTGAAAGAGTTCGGAGTAACGCTTGCAAAGGGAACTGAATATAAGTGGTTTATATCTGCGATTGGCAATGAAGGAAACAGGTCGAAGGACATCGTAAGCGGCGGGGCAGTAATGGTTGCCGAACCGTCTAAAGAGCTGGCAGGTAAGCTGTCAACTTCAAAAGGCGTAGAGAAAGTTGCCCTGTATGCAGAGGAAGGGTTTTGGTACGACGCGATAGAGGGTATCTCAGATTTAATTAAAGAAGCCCCGGCTGATAAAAGTCTAAGAGAAGTAAGGGCGACTTTGTTAGAGCAGGCAGGGTTGAAAGAAGCCGCCAATATCGATAGAAAGATGTAAATTTAAACTTGCAGGGAGGGTGGATATGTTAACGATAAAAAAGAGCGATGTTGCTGATAGTCTGCTTTTGGAATTGATGGCAGATATGCATGTTGTTAAAGATAAGCTTGCTTATTTTGAGAAAAAATGCAATATGTCATATGAAGTATTCGAGCAGGCAGTTAAAACCCGAAATGAGGATTATCGGCAGTGGGACGATTATATTGAATGGAAGGCATACAGGCACTTGTTTGAAGATATAAATCGTAAAGTAAGTGATATAAAAAATGCTGATTTTGAAATTAATTAATGACGCTGACTTTGTAGTATCTTATGAAGTCCTGGATTACAAGCAATGGGACAGGGGTATGTACTACAAACTCAGTATCGTTTTTAATGACAGCTCTGTGTTGATAGCACGGGAGTATGTCGATGAGCTTCAACGTGACTATTCTTTTCATTGGCAAGGTTCGGACAATAATATGATCATAAGGTGGGATAACGCTCCTCACTATAAGGAACTTCTGACTTTTCCGCACCACAAGCACATGGCGGGCAGGGTTATTGAGAGCCGGGTGGTATCTTTAGAAGACATTTTAAACCAGATCAAAGGGATGTTAAAGGATAACAAGCCATGAACGGTTTCAGCAAATACGTGATAGGGTTACTATCCTTCTGTCTGATCTCACTGTTTAGCTATTCCGTAGTCACCGCTGCCATCGTAACGGACGGCACTGTGGGCCAAAGCGGTGCGCTGACCGGCCCTAAGTACATCATACCGGAGTCTTTAGGGACAAAGGCCGGCAACAACCTGTTTCAGAGTTTCAGCATGTTTAATATAAATACCAGTGAGAGCGCCACATTTACCGGAGCGTCAACTATAGGAAACATCATAGCCCGCGTGACCGGCGGTTCGTCGTCATCCATAGACGGCATGTTGAGCTGTAGCATTTCCGGGGCTAATCTCTATTTAATGAATCCTGCGGGTGTGATGTTTGGTAAAAACGCCACACTTGACTTAAAGGGGTCTTTTTATGTGACAACCGCCGACTATTTAAAACTCTCTGACGGGGGAAGGTATGACGCAAAGACCCCGTCGAACTCGACATTAACCTCTGCCCCGCCGTCGGCCTTTGGATTTCTGACGGGCAATCCCGCCGGTGCAACTGTAACCGGCGCCCTTCTTCAAGTACCCACGGGGAAGACGATTTCCATAGCGGCGGGAGATATTACCATAACAAACGGTTACCTCTACGCCCCCGGCGGGCAGATAAATATAGCAAGCGTCGCGTCAACGGGTGAGGCATTAATGTCGTCGTCCGGCATAAATGCCGATGGATTTTCATCGCTTGGCAAAATCAGCATAACGCAAACCGACTCAACCCGAAAAACAGTAAACGGCATTACACTTGGCAATCTTGACGTCAGCAACCAGTCGGGAGGCTCCGGCAGCATTTACATAAGAGGCGGGAAATTTGTTATTGATAATGGCTACATTTTTGCCGATACGTATGGGGATACCGACGGCGGCGGGATTAATGTCAACGTAACCGGCGATATGAGCATTACAAATAGCGGGTTGATAGAGGCGGGTACAGCAGGAAAAGGCAATGCCGGCAGTATAAATATTGAAACCAATAATTTAAGTCTTACTAGTTCCGGTAACATTAGTACTGCATCCTCCTCAGCTGCAGGCAGCGCCGGTGATATTACTATAAAGGCGTCAGATTCTATTACTATAGATGGTTCAAACACAGAAATATATAGTGAAACAGACTACGGTAATGGTCACGCTGGCAGTATTAATATTGAAGGAAAGAATTTAAGTCTTACGAATTCCGGTGAAATTTTTACCGCAACCTTTGATAGTCCTGGCACCGCCGGCGGCATTTCGATAAAGGCCTCTGATACTATTAAAATAGGCAGTGGAAGTGCAATGATATATAGTGCAACAGACTACGGTACAGGCAATGCAGGCGGCATAAATATTGAGACAAATAATTTGACACTTTCTAATACTGGCAGTATTAACACTTCGTCCATGTATAGTTCAGGAGCCGCTGGTAACATTGAGATAAAGGCTTCAGATACAATTAATATAGATGGTGGAAGTACAGCAATACTTAGTGAAACATTAGGCCAGGGCAATACCGGCGGCATTAGTATTGAAACAAAAAATTTAAGTCTGACTAATTCTGGTAAGATCAGCACTTTGGTCTTGACGGGAAGCACAGGAAAAGCTGGCGGCATTACTATAAAGGCGTCTGATACTATTGATTTGGATGGTAATAATACAAGAATATATAGTGGAACATCCGGTGCCGGTAATGCCGGCAATATTTATATTCAAACCAATATTCTAAACCTTACTAATTCCGGTCAAATTGGTACTTCGGCGCAGTCAGCAACAAGCACAGGAACCGCCGGCGACGTAGCGATATACTCTTCGGATACTATTAATATAGACGGTGAAAGTGGAATATATAGTCAAACATATGGTAAAGGTCATGCCGGCGATATTAATATTGAAACAAAAGATTTAAGTCTTACTAATGACGGTCAAATTACCAATTCGTCCTTGTCGGGAAGTACAGGCAATGCTGGCAGTATTACGATAAAGGCTTCTGATACTATTAAGATAGACGGGTATTACGATAACTACTACAGTGGAATATATAGTCGAACATACGGTAAAGGCAATGCCGGCAGTATTTATATTGAAACAAAGAATTTAAATCTTACTAATTTTGGTGAAATTGATACTTCGGCATATAGCGGAAGCACAGGAAATGCCGGTGATATTGCGATAAAGGCATCGGATACTATTAAGTTAGACACAGCGGGGATACTTAGTGAAACATTCGGTGCCGGTAGTGCGGGCAGTATTAATATTGAAACAAAGGATTTAAGTTTCACTAATTTTGGTTATATCAGCACTTCGTCGGCAGGCACAGGCAACGCCGGCAGTATTAAAATAAAGGCGTCAGATACTATTAAGGTAGATGGTTATTACAACTACGGCGTAAGTATTTATTACAGTGCAATAGACAGTGGAGCTTATGGTGCAGGCAGCGCCGGCAGTATAACAATTGAGACGAAGAATTTAAGTATTACTAATGAAAGTCAAATCAACACTTCGTCGGCAGGCGCAGGAAGCGCCGGGGACATTACGATAAAGGCATCGGATTCTATTAAGATAGACGGTGAAAGCGGGATATATAGCGGTACATACGGTAAAGGAAACGCCGGCAGCATTAATATTGAAGCAACAAATTTAAGTCTTACTAATTCTGGTCAAATCAGCACCTCTGCCGCATCGGGAAGTTCGGGGAATGCAGGCAATATTACGATAAAGGCTTCGGATACCATTAATATTGCCGGCCACTACATTATCGACAACGATGTTTATACAAGTGAGATAGCAAGTCAAACAGCCGGTACAGGAAATGCAGGCAATATAAATATTGAAACAAAAAATTTAAGCCTTAATGATGACGCTAAAATTAATACATCTGCTGTGCAGGGAAGCGCGGGTAATGCTGGCAGTATTACAATAAAGGCTTCGGATACTGTTAATATATCAGGCTACTACGCCGGCAGCGATGGTCTTTATGCAAGTGAGATAGTTAGTCAAACATACGGCAAAGGTGATGCCGGCAGTATTAATATCGACACAAAATATTTAAGTATTACCAATATTGGTGGAATTAATACCTCTGCCCGCGAGGGAAGCACGGGCAATGGAGGAAGTATTACTATAAAGGCATCGGATTCTATTAATATCTCAGGCTATTACGCTGTCAGTGAGGGTGTTTATTCAACCGGAATACTTAGTGAGACATCCGGTAAAGGAAACGCCGGCAGTATTAATATCGAAACAAATAATTTAAGTATTACTAATGACGGGTCAATTAGTACCTCCGCCCGCCTGGGAAGCAAGGGCAGCGGCGGCAATATTTCAATAAGGGCGTCAGATACTATTAATATTTCCGGTTATTACGACGCCGGCAACAATGGTATCTATCATAGTGGGGTAAGCAGCGAAACCGCTGGAAGCGGCAATGCCGGAGATATTACGGTTCAGAGCCGTAATCTTTATATTAGTGATTATGGATTAGTTACGGCTCAAAGCAGCGGCACAGGCAGCGCCGGCAACATTACGGTTAAAGCATCTGACCTGCTTCAGATGAACAGCGGTTATATAGCGACATCCTCGAAATATACAACAGGGGGCAACATTGATATAACCGCTAATGACATACGCCTTTACAATGACAGCGCCATAACCTCAAACGTAAGCAAGGGAAAGGACAAGGGCGGCAACATCACGATTTCGTCTGGTCTGCTCTGCGTCCTTGACGATAGCGCAATCTCCGCCGATGCGGACATCGGGTATGGCGGTGATATTACAATCAATGCCAGCACAGTGTTCCTCTGGAATTTGGATAGGGCGCTGCACGCCTCCTCAACAATCAGCGGGCAAAGTGGGACAATCACTATACACTCACCGCTAACGGACATCTCCGGCTCTATGGTTGCTCTCACTCCAAGGTACCTGAACGCGGATAAGCTGCTTCCCGAAAGCTGTCAGGCCAGGAGGAAAAGCAAAGGTTCGTTTGTTATCAGAGGCTTGGGAAATCTTCCCACGCACAACAGCATGTTTTCGTTTTGATTATGATGATGTGTAATGACCAAAGAAGTATTGAAACTATTTCATCTGCCCTGAAGTGCTAAGTCCTCTAAAGTTATTTTCCTGAACACTTCTTTGTTCCCAACACGCGTTACAGCATCTAAAATCTCTATCCCGGCAATGCGCCCCTCCATGTCGTAATCAACGGCAATACCCTCTGCCACATGTTCCGTTGTGACCGTAGTCTCTATAAAACGTATATAAAGGGCATCTACTTCCGAATCATAAGTTATTCTCATTACTTCACCTCTTCGTTAAAATAATAAGCATAGACAGTGATAACAACTATTTCAGTTTCTTCTTCAACGAATACCGGTTTTACCTGCTTATATGAATAATACTTCTTATTCCATTCGTTCTGGAAATAAAAATTCTTAGTTGCCTGAAGTCTTCCTTTCTTAGCGAATTCCCATGATGAGGCGATAATGGCCTCAAATACCTCTCCCTCTTCGATCCCTCTATAATACAACTGTTCCCTGGCGTGCATTGATAGTCTAATCGGCTTCATGGTTACTATCTCTATTATAATCGGAAATACATATTTTTGTCTGAATTAAATTTTCGTACTCTATCCCACAGCATAAAGAACTCTCTGTCGATACACTCCGGGCCTTGATACGAAACGCTGGTTTGACTATTGATGATTTCCTGAAAATACTGTGATACTTTATCTCCAGCTTACCCCGAAAGGGTACCAAGTGCCGTTATAATAAGTGTACATATAACCATCAGTCCAGGCCACAAGAGCTGCTCCGTTGTTATACCACTGGTAGTAGTACGTTACTGAGCCGGATGTTCCTGCGCCTATGCCGCCGGATGCTGAGCCAAACCATGAAGCATATTGATTATAGATGGAGGTAATCTTCGTAGCTGCATAACCAAAAGTTTTCCATGTTATATTTAAACTGGACAACTGGCCATTATAATACACGTACAGATTTCCATCTGTTCCGGTTACAAGATAAGCGCCATTGGTATATAATTGGTAATAGGCTACCCATGATGTTCCCGTCTGTATGCTCCCTGAAGTGGAGCCGAACCACGAGGCATATTGGCTGTAGATTGCGTTAAATGCCGCAGCGGCGGCGTCACTGTCCGGCATGATTGATGATGTAAATGTTACGGTTACGCTTTTTGCGGCTGACATCGTGATAGTACATTGAGAACCGCTTGTCGAATCACACCCCGACCAACTCGAAAAAGAAGAACCGGAGGTGGCCGCCGCGGTCAGCGTTACAGACGTTCCCGATGTATATGATGCCGTGCCGGTGCTGCCGCTCCAGCTGAGGGTTCCGCTTGACGCCGTTACGGTACCGGAACCAGTGCCGGATTTTGTTACACTTAAACTATAGGAGGTAACTGTTAACGCGCTTAACGCCGCGTCCACCTGAATCCGGGATTTCGTTATATTATCACGGGCGTCCGTTATTGAAACTCCGGTGCTTGACAAGGCACTCAGAATATTCGTAACAGACGCTGTTGGCTTCGACTGCTTCAGCACTGCCCAGGCGCCGGTCACATGCGGGGCAGCCATCGAGGTTCCATCCCATGTAGCATATTGGCCGTTAGGTACTGACGAAAGAATTGAGGACCCCGGGGCCAGCAAACTTAAAAAACTCGCACTGTTCGAATATGATGCGACCACGTCCGAACTGTCCGTTGCGCCAACGCTGACAGCCGACGAAATACATCCCGGAAAGGCTATCCCATTTGTATAACCATCATTACCCGAGGAAATAACCGTTGCAATGCCGGCGGAACGAAGGTTATCTACAGCCGACTTATAACTGGAATTCTCGTTGTCACAATTAGAAGTGTACTTACCACCGCCAATGCTCATGTTTATGGAAGCAATCGAATAGGTACTCTTTAAAGCGTAAACCCTTTCCAGCCCTTTGATTTGATCGGAGTCATAAGACAGCACGCAAGGAGTTTTTCCACTGCAACCGTTCGTACTGTTGTCGTCAAATCGTGAAAACACCTGAATAGCTATAATATTTGCCCCTTTGGCAACACCGGATGATTGGCCGGTATTTTGCCCTGCCGCAATACCTGCCACATGCGTTCCATGGTCGCATTTTCCAGATGGACAATTCCCCACATATGGCATCGCACAACCGCTCGATGTTAAGTCAGTTCCTGCGCCCGCACAAATAGAAGAGGCGTACGATGCCGGATAGTAAGACGAGTAGCAAGCCTCGGAGACAACCTTACCTGTGAGAATTGGATGCGTTTTATCAACTCCGGTGTCAAGTATCGCCACTGTGTAACCTGTGCCATCATACCCGCTTGACCATGCGGTAGGGGCGCCGACTTTTGTGATATTCCAATTGACCTGTGTAGGGCGAGATAGTTTATCTTCCTCGACAGAGATTACCTCCGCAATGGAAATCAAGGTGTCAAGAGCGTCCCTGTCAACCGTCATTGCGATATGAGGTATGTACTTGTACTTGTAATAAGAGATGATATTGACCTGGGAGAGCTGCCCAATTACGGCTTCCTGCGCCCGTGAAATCGCTCTCGTCTGCTCATCGGACTCCACGGAGGATAAGCTTCCCATCGGACGAAACGAGACGTCAAGTTTTACGATAACCCTGACAGAACCTTTACTATCTGCCTGCGAGGCCAGTTTTTCATATCCACCCCCGGATACTATCTTGCTTTTCGGCGAAGACCGCAGCTCACCCGCAGATACACTTATAGGCACTATCGCGCTAAAGCAAAGGACAGCCAAAAACAACACTGAGACTACATGCTTAAACAGTCCCCTACTCCTCATATTCGACATTACTGACACCATGCTACCCCCAACAAAAAAAAATACAAAATCGTGAAACGATTTAACATTTTTAAAACACCTGCGTGGTTAACTTGAAATATATGCTTTTGTCCTGCAGGTCTTTATCTGTGACACTTATGTTTCTGAATGGGTGGGCACCGTAGATTTGAAATAGTATCTTATCAGTTACCGCCCATCTTATTCCAACTCCCGTGCCCGCTATGCCTCTTGGGTCTGGCGTTTCACTTTTTGTATTCCATGAATAGCCATAATCAAAAAACGGTACAAGCTGCACTATCTCCGGCCTTGCCCCTGAGCCGTAAACAGGGACGCGAAACTCTAACGAGGAAAAAATACCGTTATCCCTGACCAGTACGTTTTGCCTGTATCCCCTGACGCTGTCCATGCCGCCAACTGAGAATTTCTCTAACGGCAACAGGGGGTCTTTCGAATACTGAGCGTCTGTGCGGAAAACTACCTGGTTTAACGTACCAAAGAGCCGCTCTATCCACTGAAACTGCCCAAGCCACGAGATAAACTTACCGTCCGGGCCGCTTTCGGTCATTGTCGAGTTAAACGCGTCCACACCCGCGCTTATCGTTGAACGGGCGGCTATCACACGGGTCTGGCTCCTCTGCGACCATTCCTGAAATGCCCTCAGCACGAATATATTTGTCCTGCCGTCGCTTATCCCCTCGGTAAAGGAAAAACTCCGGCCAAGCAGAAATGTCTCAGAAAACCTCAAATCAGCAGTTACCCCAAGGTTGTACTCCGTAGCCGTAGTCTTATAAAACGGGCGGAACAGGGTCATGCCTAATGACCTCGCCCGGCTCTTTATATCAAGGTTCTTAAACGGGTCTTCCAGAACGATTGTCTCGTTTTGCCTGTAATTTACCTTTAACGTGGTATCGTCAACACTCAGCGGTATCGAATACTCCGCCAACCCGTCCATCAATCCCTTTGTGTATGTAAAACTCCCGCGTATAACGTCCCCACGTCCGGTCAGGTTCCTGTAGGCGGCAAAGACATCACCGCCGAATGAGCCTATGCTTGGTGAATGGTCATTGCTGCCTTCGATGATTAGTGTAAATGGAGAGGCCTCCTCCATTGAAACCTTTAACGTGCTTTCACCAGCCCTCAAGCCGGGGATAAGTTCGGCATTCAGCCTCTGAATCATCGGGTTTTGAAGCATTATTTGAAGGCCCTGCTGAAGTTCGTTCACATTTAAATACGTACCGGTGTAATGTCTCAGCTTATTTCTTATATAGTCCGGGCTGAATCCTTTATTGCCCTCGACTTCTATGTCCGTAAGCCTGCCCTCGACGGCCACAAGGACTAATTCGCCGTTTTCTACTTTCTGGTCGGGAATTACCACGCCGGAATTAATGAAGCCGTGCTTGATGTAATATTCAGTCAGGGCGCGCCGGAGCTGCTCCAGTTCCATATAGCTTATCTCTCTGCCGGTATAATTACTTGTTATCTCGCGCAGCTCATCGTCTTTAAAGACCGTATTGCCGGTGATTGTAATCTTATTAATATACACGGTAACCGCTAAACTCAGGCCTTCCTCTTTTACCTCTGGCAGTTCCAGAAGTGTGATATCCGGGGTGGTCTTTTCAGGTCTCAGTTCGGGGAGAGGAGCTAACTGCATATTTTGTTGAGTTGACGGGTCAACACTATGTAGAAAATGGTCTGAGTATGTCTCTGCAAATACTATATGCGGCATCATAACAGCTGAAATGAATGAAGATACAACTGCCGCTATTATAGCTCTTCCCGCTGCCATCAGAAACGCCAGACCCCTTTCATGTGTGATAGTATAAAATATAACTCGTGTTCAATACAATATTTATTCGAATTAGGATGGGTTTAACACCCTGGTCTGGCAGTTTAATTAGTGTTTTATGATATAATCTTCCATGAAACCGATGTTAAAAAGAGCGAAATCGCCGTGTTTAGTCTGCCTTGCCATAACGATACTGATATGCGCAACCGTCGTTACCGTACGCAATTACGGGTATCTGCAAATAATCGAACTAGCCGGCGGGGAGTTGGCCGCGTATGACAGATTTTTAAAGTTCTCTGTACATGGCTCAAAACCGGACGAAAACGTAATCATCATCTCGATGACTGAAGCGGATATTCACCGCTATGGAAAGTGGCCGATTACTGACCAGACAATGGCGGAGCTTATTGAAGGCTTAAGCCAATACAATCCCGGCGTAATTGCAGTGGATATATACAGGGATATCCCCATCACACCCGGCAGCGATAATCTTACAAATGTTCTCAGAACACTAAACAATGTCGTCATGGTTAAGAAAATCGGAATAGATTCAGAGAATGAAGTATCGGGGCCGTATATGATAGACGATCCCGACAGGGTAGGCTTTACTGACTTTCCCGTTGACCCTGACGGTGTAATAAGACGAGGGCTGCTGTTTGCCGACAACGGGACGACGATGTCAACATCGTTTTCGATGCTTATTGCCCAGATGTTTTTAAAGAGTAAGGATATAATGCCACAGCCTGGAACCCCGAATCCCGCTCACATGCGGCTTGGCAATACAACCTTCATACCACTTAGAGCTAATGACGGCGGCTATGTCGGCGGCGATATGGCCGGTTATCAATTCCTGCTGAACTTCAGAGGAGGGCAGTTTAACAGATATTCTCTTTACGATATACTGGAGAAAAGGATACCCCCGAACGCCCTGAGCGGAAGGGCTGTTATCATAGGAGTAGAGGCTGTAAGCGTTAAAGACTATTTCAGTACGCCGGTTAAATCCATACCAGCCACATCTGGTGTAGAGCTTCATGCCTTAGCTGCGAGCCAAATCATCAGGGCAGCCCTTGGGGGAGAGAAACCAATGTCCTTTATAGATGAGCGATATAAGTGGACATGGATTTTTATATGGGGAATAGTTGGAGGGGCACTGGGGTTGCGAATACGTTCTTTTGCGAGATTTCTTGCCCTTTCCGCGGGTGCGGCAGTGATGTTAGTATCGTCGGCCTATGCGGCATTCTCCAGTGGACTATGGATACCGGTTGTGCCGCCTGCCTTGTCGCTGCTTTTTTCGGCGTCTCTGGTGACGGCATATAAATCATATACTGAGGGCGCTGACAGGGCACAGATTATGCAGCTATTCTCAAGGCACGTTTCAAAAGATGTAGCCGAGGCGATATGGAATGACCGTGACAGTTTCCTCTTCAATGGCCGCCCTCGTCCTCTGAAACTTACTGCAACCGTGTTGTTCACCGATTTAAAGGGTTTTACATCTGTCTCGGAGACGCTTCAACCTCAGCCGTTGATGGACTGGCTTAACGAGTACATGGAGGCGATGGCAAGCATCATAATCAGACACGGAGGGGTTATAAATAAATACATCGGCGACGCCGTAATGGCCGTATTTGGCGTTCCCATAGCAAGGCAAACGCAGGAGGATATAAGCAAAGATGCGATAAACGCCGTCACATGCGCCATTGAGATGGGCAGTAAACTCTCACGTCTAAAGGCCGAATGGGCAGCGCGCGGTATGCCCGTTATCGATATGCGGGTTGGAATATATACAGGGGAGTTAGTAGCCGGTTCTTTAGGCAGTGCGGAGCGCCTTGAATATACTGTTATTGGCGATACAGTAAATATCGCATCGCGTCTGGAGAGTTTTGACAAGCACTACTGCGACCCTGAATTTGCAGACCCAGCCTGCCGCATATTAATCGGCGCCACTACATTTACATACCTCTCCGGGAGGTTCAGGGCAAAAGAGGCCGGCACAGTGGCTCTAAAGGGCAAAGAGGAGAAGATAACCATCTATCTGATCGGGGGATTTACGCAGCCGCAGCATGGTTAGCGTCAGCCTTTACATGCTCTTTTCCCACTACAAAGTTACAAATATGCTACACTATACTGATGATCAACAGAGGACAGGAGATGATATGCGAGAAAAACTGACGGCGGTCTTTCAAAAATCACCATATGGCTATATTGGATATGTGGAGGAACTCCCGGGCGCCAACACTCAGGGGGCAACACTGGAAGGAGCAAAAACTAATTTTGTTGAGGCTGTTCAATTGATTCTGGAAACTAACCGTCTAATTGCTGAAAGAGACATTTCAGGCAAAGAAATCATAAAAGAAGATTTTGGTATTGTTACAGTGTGAAGCGGCGGGATTTAATACGCTATGTCGAAAGAAACCGATGTGAGCTTCTGCGAGAGGACAGCAATCACTCTGTTTATATAAACGTTGTTGAAAAGAAATTAAGTACAATCTCCCGACATAGGGAAATTGACGAAAACCTCGTAAGGAAAATATGTAAGGATCTCGGTATTCCACAACCATAATTGCGGCAATAGACCCTAGAGCTTCCTATGATTTACCGTCTCTATTTTTCATTAGGGAATTCAATACGCTCCCATAAGTCTTTTCTGAGTTCTTTAAACGCAGGACATTTTACGCTGACAGTATCAGGATTTACTTCTTTGAGTAGCTGGACACCTTCTATCGTTTTTCTATATCTTAAGGCACAACTCCTCGCAAATTTCTCTAAATGTTCCGATATCTTGGGGTGACAGCTAATTTTTTCCGGCACCGAGATGTATTGAATTTTAGAAATTAATCTGGTGAGACATTCGTGCTTATTATATTTATAAACTTTTTTAAAGCAATCAATGTCGGCTACCATCCAGGCCTCTATTTCTTGTATAGCGAAATGATTGCTGTACAAGCCTTTATATTTTAACAGTTTCATGTTTATTTCATTTTCGATTGTTTCTTTATTCTCACAATCTAAATCCCTGATAATGAAGGGTAAGCGTCTAAATAACCCCACCCATATATTTGACGCCAAGGGCATCCCTATCGACAGATTGCGGGAGCAGGGATTTGTAATCGTCTTCAGTCTTGGAATATGGCAGTCGTTCAAAGATATAGCGTAAGTATTTATAAGGCTCCAGCCCGTTTGACTTGGCTGT
>JADFYO010000021.1 GCA_015233015.1 Nitrospirota bacterium
GTTGATGTGAACAGATGTATTGACGAGGCATTATCGATGTTTGCAGATGAAATCAACAGGGTGACAATCGTCAAAAAATACAATCAACTGCCTCTATATCTTTGCGAATCGCGGGCTATGAACCAATTGTTTTATCATATTCTCCTGAACGCATTTCAAGCGATTGCCACTACAGGTACGATAACAATAGTAACTTCGCAGCTATCCGATACTGACGGCAAAAATGAAACAATACAGATAAAAATAGACGATGATGGAAAAGGAATGTCAGACGAATCGGTGAAACGCGCGTTTATCCCTTTTTATACGACAAAAGACGTTGGTTGCGGCAAGGGACTGGGGCTGTCTATTGTGGATGGCATTGTAAGCCGGCATGGAGGCAGAGTTAATTTAGAAAGTGCGGAAGGTAAGGGAACGTCCATAACGATACGTCTTCCACTTATGCAAAATCGAATGTTTTCTTATTGAGCTTTTGTCAATCATACGTACTCCTTAGCAGCTCAAATCGGATTATGCAAATCCCAAACCCAGCTCAGCTCGTGGATATTTGTCCAATAATCTGCACGGTCAACATACCCTGCGCTGTCAAGCAGGTGTTTTATCGATTTGTATTCGTCTTCGGACGCTATTATGATAAACGGGTTGCCGCCATCGGGGCCGAGTACATGTTCAGGCCCGAAAATAGGCACCGTCGCCAACATGTTTTCATGGCCTTCTCCGATAAACCCGCTGACAGGGAGGCCGAGGTTCACAAGCAAGTGATTCGTAATGAGGGCAAGACGCCCCGTGCCCCATATATACAGGGGACGGCATGTGCCGGCAAGCGTAACCCTCTGTTTCAGATTATCGATATAGCGTTTCTGATATAAGGACTGCGCCCGGTGGGTTTCCATAAGCGGTATGCCGCCGCTCATTGAAAGAGACTGCGGGTTATGCCAATACAGGCCGGTGAATTCCGGTATGTGCAGGAACTTATAACGCCCGCCCATGCGGAGCCAGTACTCCTGGTCGCCATTGGCGGTGTATGTCTCGTCGAAAAACCCAATTCGGGCAGAGGCGGACTTGCGCCACACAGGATGAGGCCCAATTCGGCAGACCTTCAGCAGGTCCTCGTACTGGTGCTCAGGCCACACCATAGAGGGACTGCCCGTGTTGCGCTCAAAACTCTCGTGCGGGGTCGCCGTTACATATGAATCGCCATATACGAGCGCTATATCAGGCCGGGCATCAAGGGTTTTCGACATAATCTCAAGCGCATCGCGGCGAAGCCTGTCATTTGTGCTCAAAACGGTAATGTACCTGCCACCGGCCAGTCTAAGCCCTATGTTCCAGGCGGCGTAGATGCTGACTTTTTCCGCGGTTCTCACATACATAACGTCAGGATTGTTGCTTTGAAACTCAGAAATAAGAGCCCTCTCGTTTTGAGGGGAGGCGGCGTCGATAACAATTACCTCGATGGAGCCCCAAATCGACTGCTCCCTGAGGCCGTCAAGACATTCGCCAATAAATGCCTCTGACATATACGTAGAGACGATAACGGTTACGGTGTATTCTTTGCCGGCTTTGGCGGGAGCGGTTAACGCCTCTTTGTAGCGGGTCAATTCAAGTGCCGCCGGCAGAAGAGAATTAGCATTCAGGCGAGTGCTGCCGGGGCTGAGTTTATCGATAAAAAAATTATTAAACAGGCTCCGCTTTCGAAGTGCCTCGACAGAGACGTCCTGCCTGTACTTCAGCGAGTCGTAATTATTTATTGCATGAATAATGGATTCCTTTATTTTTTTAGCGGTCAGAGCCGCAGGCGTCCCAAGTCTGATGCCGTTAAGTTCGTCGGCAAGTTCAATTAATTTCTCGCCTCTTGGCACAGACAGGGCAACTGCCCCGCCTATGGCAGAAAAAACAGTAAAATGATAACGCCATGATATGGTCATATTGCAACACGAAATCAGCGCTATCATCTGCTCCGGCGTAAAATACGTGTTTGGCACTATAACCGGCTGGCTCTTCATAAACGCCGCCGTTTTTATGGCCGCCTCTTTATCGAAGAATTCGCCTTCTCTGGTCTCATTGCAAAAAAATACAACCTGCCACTTCAGCTCCCTGACGACCCAGTCCAGGGCGGCGGCGGTCTCCATCTTAATGGCGTTGTCGTCTTTCCACTTCTCATTTACAATATTGACGCCTAAGATGGGCTCATCTTTTTTAATGCCAAGAGATGCACGGTACTGCCCCGCCCATTGCTTATCGACATCATGCGTTGGAAGAAGCCACGCAAGGTCTGCCGCGGCAACTACACGCCCGGGGTTTACGCCGAGGGCGATAAGGTTTCTCCTTGTCCTTTCAGAGCGTACCGTCCATGATTCAACAGGCAGAAATCCTTTGTTAAATAACTGAACCGCCTCCTCTGAACGGAGCCTGTCTGCCCCAATGCCGACTGCGTGAATAGGGATGCCGTTTTCATGGCAGAAGGCGTACTTACTTCCAAGAATTCTCAGCGGCCAGTCGAGGCCGAGCATCTCCGTAACAATTGTTGTCCCTACGATAAATACACAATCGGCTGAAAGGACGGCGGACTTGCAGGCACTGTCGTCATTGAAATTTATATAGTTATATGAAGACGGCAGCTGATTAAGGACTGCCGATGTCCTGGTGTCATAGACCTCTATGGTAGAGCCTTGGGGCAGGGGATGAAGGGATAGAAACCCCTTCATCATAGCCTCGTCTCCTATGTTGCCGGCACCATGTCCTGAGAATATTACATGAATTTTCATCGGGTGAAAGGTTGGCAGAAGGCAAACCTCAAGGCGCATAACCCCCGTATCGATTTTGATTAACGTGGACGCAGAAGCGGCCTGTTTCAGTGGCTGCTTTTAATCGTTCATCTTCTTCTGTAAACAACATCCCGTACATCATAGCATAGCGCCGGCAACGACGACAACCCATGATGGGGGCGCGGTGTCAGGCCGGCCGGTTATGCGGCAGGCCGGCACATATTACTTCCAATCAGACAATCACAGCCCCGCCCACTCTCAGACCAACATCTTCACGGGCATATCTTGTTGGGCGGTGAAATATTATTAAAACATCTTATGTGCCGTATCCGCTTAGCGTTACTCGCCGGAAACCGCCTTTGGCTTTCTCCCTCTTTTCTTACCAACGGGTGCGCCTTCTGCCTTTGGCTTTCTGCCTCTCTTTTTCTTAACGGAATGGCCATCCACGGTCACTCCCATGTTAATCAGATAGCCGGCAATCGCGTCATATTCCCTTTGCAGAAACTCTATCTCCGCTTTCTTTTCATTTATTATCGTCCCTATCTCGTCGTATCTCGCCTGTGCTGTGCTAATCATTGAATGTTCACTCATGTCTGCCTCCTTGTTATAAATTTATTTATGCTATTTAATTAGCTTATAAAAATTATATCACGTGGCCGGATATTAATTCAAGGATTAAATTCATTCAGTGTCTGATTTAGTAATTAAAATAATAGAAGCCTGTCATATTATGCTAATATGCAGCCAGATGAGTATATATTATAATGATAATAATCAGGGCAAACGCACTATGATAGGGAGACATCATTTCTTTGTCTGTCTTTCCTGCGAAAGCAGGAATCCAGTCTTTTGAGGATAAGAACCGATGCACCATCTCCCACAAAAGGCAACGATAAGACAGGCTAAAGGGAAAAAAATCTCTGTGACTGTGTTTTGCCATAAGAACTGGATTCCTGCTTTCGCATGAATGACAGATTTATTATATTGGACTGCTTTTTTTGCAATGGTCTGAAATTGATATGAGAGCAATACGCATATCGTGCGTTTGCCCTGTGATAATAATATCATCCTGAGCCTGTCCTGAGCCTGTCCTGAGCCTGTCGAAGGATTACCGATTTATAGGGAAATGCGAAATGAATGAGCATCCTTCGACAGGCTCAGGATGATTCAAGTTTGTTTACTTCATGAACGCATTTGTTTACTTCCATGAACACATTTGTTTATTTCATGAAGGCATTCGTTTCCTTCCGTGAAGGCATTCGTTTACTTCTTCTGACCGCATTAATTAATATTGCTGCCTCTCAAATTAAAATAAGAGCAGACCGTAAGCCGAGTTCTGTGTTGCGCGGCCATTCATCTGAGACAGAGATCGCTCGCTGCCTTCTGCGGTTGGTACCCGTCCCGCCTCCTTATGGTAAATAAGGTATCGGGCGGGCAGCCCGAAAAGCGGGACCTATTCAACCTTTCTCCGGACGGGGTTTACCTGCCTTCCGCGTTACCGCAGGAGGCGGTGAGCTCTTACCTCACCATTTCACCCTTACCGCACCTGCACATCTCTGTAGTTCTATGTTCACGGCGCGGCGGTATAATTTCTGTTGCACTTTCCCTGGGGTTGCCCCCGGCTGCCGTTAGCAGCCGTCCTGCCCATGCGGAGCTCGGACTTTCCTCCCCGAACGGCGGCTTCTACGCTGCCTCGGAGCGGCCGCATGGTCTGCTCTTATAGTCATATTAGTCATATTAAAATATTTTTATATTGGCGCTCATAGCCCTACGGCGCACGCAGCACTCCGACTCACGCTGACCTAACTCATGGGCATTGCTTAGTGAATAACCTTTGGCATCAAAAATTTCAAACTCTCGACAAACTGGCCATAATTATGTCTCATCGCGTCGAAGGTTATTGTTAATGTTTTTTGATAGCTGTCAAGCATCATCGAGTTGATATTCAGGAAATTATTTTGAAATTCTTCTCTTATTTTCATCAGGGCAGCCATGTTGTCAACAAACAACGTAAACGTGCAGGCCCCCTTATTGCTGCTGAACACAGGCGGGGCAATCTCGGCAACCGCAACCGTTCCCCCATGTTTTGCTTCAACGACGATGGGAGCGGCATCGATGGTCTTGCCGGTTTCGGCGGCTTCGGCAGTGTGCGGTACGGCTGGTCTGCCGGCAGAGGCGCTGTGAACCCTCGTCTTTGTCGGCACGGCGAGATTTAAGGCGCTTAATTTATCCATGATATTCTTCTTATTAGCCATTTATTATCTCCTCTGTCAGGGAATTGTAATCCTGCGCGGCAGTCCCCCTGTTATTATAACTGAATATGCTCTTTTGGGCTATTTGTGCGCGCACTATGTCTATGTTAAGGCGAATATAGGTCTTAAATAATTTATCGGGAAAACTCTGCCTCAGCGTCTCATAAATCTGCGCGGAGAGGGACGTCCTCCGGTCATATCTGCAGGCAAGAATGCCAAGTATATCCAGCCGTGGATTTAATTCCTTTTTGAAATGCTCTATTTCCTCGAGGAGCTGCTTTATTCCTAATAATGAAAAATATCCGACATCTATTGGAATAATTATCTCATTCGACGCCCTGAGCGCGTTTTTTGTAAACACATTGATGCTTGGCGGGCAGTCTATTATTATATATTCATAATCTTTTGCCAGAGGTGCAATGGAATGTTTCAGCGTATCGAAATTCCTGTCTTTAATCAGGAAGTCTTCTATGTCTTTCAGGGAATTGTTCGATGGGATTATCTCCGCCGCAGATGCTTTTGCGATAAAATCGCGCGGGTTTTCAGGATTAAGAAGCAGATCTTTAATTGTCCTGATGTCGTGTTCGATGATTAACCCTAAGGAAGCGGAGGCATTTCCCTGAGAATCGAGATCGATAAGGAGGGTTTTCATGCCCTTTCTGTTTAACCCGGCGGCAAGGTTAACGGCTGTGGTTGTCTTGCCTACACCGCCTTTTTGATTAGTTATCGATATTATTTTCGTCTTTTTCATCAGACAATCTCAGATTGATAATACTACTTTGCCATTTACAAAATCAATAAATATTTTTCAGCAATTCCCGGCGAAGGCAAAAGAGGCATGGGTTTACGTATAGTGTATTAATAAGTTACGACGATGTGGAGTTAAGAAGACCGTAAGTGCGGAATATTTCCTTTGAGAGTGTCAATTTTACATGATGATAGGCAGCAATTCTGCTTGACCTTGAATGGTCTTGTCTTATCTTCCGAAGCAATCTCTTGCCAGCCTGTATCTCGCTGTCTAACTTGTCTATGACTGTCGAAGATGAGTTTCCCCTTCCTTCCTTGCATGTTTACTTCACCGGGAATTGCTGTTTTATTGGAATTGAACATTAACCGCAAACACTGCACATGGGGTCGTGCGTTATACTGAGTTTCTTAAACTCCATATCGTAAGTATTAAACATCAGCATCTTGCCAAGCAGCGGCTTGCCAAAACCGGTGAGGATTTTTATTGCCTCAATTGCCATTAAACAACCCAGGGCGCCTGAGACGGCACCCAGAACAGGAAAACCCAGTTCCTGCCAGCCGGGGTCATCCTCTGGAAACACGCAGTTCAGGCAGGGCGTTTTCCCCGGTATAACGTTAAATAAATACCCCTCCATCGCGTTCATCGCAGCCTCTACCATCGGAACCCCGTGCGCTACCGACGCCTTGTTTAACTCCCTTCTCTCATAAAAATTCGGCCTTGCCGATAGGGCTATGTCAACTGTTGGGAGGAGCTTCTCGGCAACCTCCTCAGATATGCGCTCGTCATAGATTTCCACTTCCACTTCAGGGTTCAGCTCTTCTATGAATTTCTTTGCCTGTGCGACCCTGGTTTTTCCAACCCAGCCGTCTTTCATCAGTATCTGCCTGTTCAGGTTTGACATCGTCAACTTGCCGTAGTGGGCGATGACCAGCCTCCCTATGCCTGCCGCGGCGAGATAAACGGCGGCGTTTCCACCGAGACCGCCTATGCCGGCAATCAGCGCTGATTTACTCTTTAACGTGCTTTGGCAGCCCTCACCAAACCCGTTTAAGGTCATCTGCCTCTTATAGCGTTCTTTCTCAATATCTGATAAACTCTTATTATGACACGACCGCATCATAGTCAACCCCCAGCCCAGCCATGAGCATTTCCAGCTCCACATCCACGTCCTCGCCAATAAGGCCGCACGCGTCTGACCGGCACTGCACACAGTGCCCCATCTGAGGCAGGTACTCTGCGCACGCCGCCCTCATCTCAACAATCTCCCGATGCCCGGGCTTCCTTATATGCGAAAACCCTCCCTGCGGTATCAACGGCATGACGTTCATTATCTCCGCCCCATAAATTGCCGCAATATGCGCTATCAGCGGAACTTCCCCGTCGTTTATCCCCGGCATCAGGACGGTGTTGACCTTTACCGCATAGCCTTGAGAAACGGCTGCTTTTAAACCCTCATACTGTTTTTCTAAAAGAAGGGCTGCCCCTTCAATCCCCGTCAGTTTCCTTCCTTCGTAATTGACCCATGAGTAAATCTGCGCTGCCGCATCTGCCGTAACCGCGTTAATCGTTATGGTTATGCTGCTTATTCCGGCCTCTTTTACCGCGTCAATCCTGTCGGCAAGGAGAAGGCCGTTTGTCGAGATACACAGGATAAGCTCAGGGAATCGGGAGCTTATCTCCTTACAGACCGGAAGCGTCGCCTCGTTAAACAGAGAATCCCCAGGCCCGGCTATCCCGACAACGCTCAGGTTGGTCTTTCTTTCGATAAGGGTCTCAACGCGCCCTACCGCCTCTTCCTCGCTCAGCAGCCGGCTCGTTATGGCTGGACGGGATTCGTTGGCGCAGTCGAACTTTTTTACGCAGTACCTGCACTGCACATTACACATGGGGGCAACCGGCAGGTGCAGACGCCCGTATCTGCCGTGCGCCCCCTCTGAAAAACACGGGTGGCTTTCTAACAGTATCTTTTTACTTATCATGATGTCCCCCTGTTTATCGTTATTTACAGGGCTATGTGGCTGTGGCATTTCCTTGTACATGCCCTCGAACACGCCTCACAGCCAATGCAGTTGTCAGGATTTGACAAAGACATTACCTTGTTGCCCAGGTCGTCCCCAAATTCGTCATCTCCCTCAAACGGTTTGTCTATCAGTTGAAGAACATCTCTGCCGCAGACCTTGTAACACCTGCCGCACCCAAGGCACTTAGCCGCGTCTATTGATTCAAGAAACCGCGGAATCCACACTGCCCCACCTCTTGTCAAACCAATTGTCTCACCCATTGTCACCCTCCTGCGCATTATAGAGCCTCTGCGTTCCTTTCGCCGGTTCTGACCGTTACGGACATCTCAATCGGCGACACGAAGATTTTGCCGTCTCCGTGAGACCCCGTTTGATTTGCAGTTATAACCGCCGCAACGGCGCTTTCCACCACACTATCCGGCAACACAACCGTCAGCATCTTCTTAGGAACATATAAGACCGGCTTTGACAGCTGGTGCTCAAGCGCATAGACCGACGGCGTGGGAACGAGCCTGACGCCTGCTGAGAGACCGTCTCTCATCTCGTCGCCGTAGTCTATATTTTTATTTATAACACCTTTTTGCTTGCCCCTTCCATCGACGCTTTGAATGCTCATAGACGGGTATCCCAGCTCCTCGAGCGCCTTCTTGGTGCCGTGAAGCATGTGCCGGCGGATTATTATCGTCAGCTCTTTCATAATGTGGTTTCTCCCGTTCTTATGGTAAATGACTTCTCAACCGGCGTTACAAATATCTTACCGTCTCCTATAAAGCCGGTCTTGCCTTTTTCCTCTATAATCCTGATAACGGTATCTACATCGCCGTCTTCCACAACGATAAGAATCAACGTCTTAGGCAGCTCGTCATACGTTACCGGACCAATATGCAGGCCCTTTTGTTTCCCCCGTCCAAACACCGGCATCTTTGTCAGTGAGGGGAAGCCCGCACCCTCCAGCGACAGCACTATTTCCTGCTCTTTTTCAGGTCTGATAAATGCCCTTATCATTTTCATATTAATTTACCTCCGTTTGTGGTTGTACTGAGCCGCCCATCAGCGCCTTTTTAAGCCATGGGGCAGGCGAGTTGTTTATTGTCTCCTGAAGCCTCTCTATAAGCTCGGTAATCACAGAGCCTTCATCTACCTTCATCGGCATTACCGATTTCTTTACAAGCCGGGCTGCCGCAGGGCCGCCTATCTGCGTGAAGTAGATTATCTTGCAATCACACAGAAGCTGCACCTTTACTTCGACCTTATCGATGTGCAGCTGGCCGTCATAGCGGCTGTCTTGTATCTCCGCCGTGTCCTCTTCGCTGAAAGTCCTGCTTTCGACGAATTCACATCCATCGTATTTAATCTCATACACCGCGAACTTGCCGGCCCTGCCAAAGTGCTCATCCACGGTTAAACCGCCCGTCGTAGCGAATGCTATTTTCATCTGTGCCCCTCCATTAAAATAGTTCCTGTTTCATTGACCAAATCCGCTGCCCCTCTGTAACCCACGCGCACCTTTGCCGTATATCCCAGGTGCTTGTGTACGGGAAAGCCCATTTGTAAGATGGGTATGTCCAATGCCTTTGCTATTGCCTTGCCATGTGAGTTCGTTATCAGCAGATCAAATGCCCCTTTGATTGAATACATATCCCCTACGATTGTTTCATCGGCAACTACATGCCTGAGCCGTTCTGATTTATTTGCACAAACGGCAAGCTTTATAGGCGTGCCCATTTCATAGAACAGTCTGGATAGCTGTATAAGGTGGTCGGTCTCCAGGGCGGCGCAAATGTGTTTGCCGCCAAAGAAATAATGTGCGTCACGTTGAGCGTCAATCAATATATTTCGCTGCCTCAGATACTGAGCTGGTATTGAGTTGCCGCTTATCAAACTAAGAGCAGTCATAAACCTGTCAATGTCTGCTAATGATGACAGTCCCCCGAAGACTTCATATTCGACGGCGCATAATGCCTTAATTTTTTTTGCAGGGGCCTCCATAACCGTGCCAATGGCTAATGTCATCTCAGCCGCGGGCAGCTCGGCGGCCTCGTCTATGCTCATCCCTCCCGAGGTCAGAGGTGAAAATCCCCTGCGGCTTCCATCCAGAGACGAGAGGTCTGGCAGGGTTATGGCCGAAAGATGAAAGTCTCTGACGATGGCCTTTATCTCTGTGAAATCTCCGGGCGTCATGTGCGGCCCGATAAGCAGGTTTATCAGTCCTTTTTTTATCCCGCACGGTCTTGGTGCATTTTCGGCAAGCGCCCCGACTGTTTTTTCAACCGCCAGTGCGTAGCCGTCCTCTAAAGAACTCATGTAGTCCGGTGTTGATACATGTACAATGTCAACCCCGTGAAGTGTCTTTTTCAGATTGCCTGTGAGGCTGGCCACGTCGTCTCCCTTTAATTCGGTAAGCCCCGTGGTAATGACCGCTATCAGGCGTGGTTTTTGTTTTTCAAATATGTCGGTTATTGTTTCAGATAATCTCTGTTCGGAGCCAAGCACCACATCTTCTGTGAAGAGTTTGCTGCCCTGAAGGGAAATCGGTTCTTTGAAATGGTTTGTCAGGAGCACCTTTGTCAGAAACGTACATCCCTGCGCCCCATGAATAACCACAGCCGCTTTGTCTATTCCCTGAAAGGCAAGTGCTGCCCCCACACCCATCGAGTGTTCAAGTGGATTTACCACAACGCCTCTTGCCGCGACCTCTGTCTTTGCGATATACTCTTTCGGCTGTCTTTTAGTGTAGAATTTAATAGTATTGGAGATATCCCCCGCAAGATTAATAAACCCGTCATACCCGGCGTAGGCGCTGTGTCTTTCCTGATTTACGTCTATGAATGGGATGCCCTCTTTTGCCGCGAGATAGAAATTCCTACCGCCGGCCACAATGATGTCCCCTTGTTTTTCCTTTATCAGTCTGACGAGATTTTTTGGCGATACATCCTCATATAGCGGGGCGTCCTCGCCTAAGATCACCTTCATCTTACTCTCATCCTCATAAGTGCTCTTTTTCGTTCCTACTGCGGCGACCTCTATGCCTAAGTCCATGAGCGCGGTAATCAATGACCAGCTCTTTACGCCGCCGGTATAGAGCACCGCCCTTTTGCCTGACAGCGAGGGAAGCCCCTTAAGCGCAGTACTTACCCTTCTTTCATGTCTTACAATGACCTGCTCTACCTGTTTCATAAATTGCACAGAGTTATCCAATGACGAGGCAATTGTCCTCAATGCCCCGGACATCGATGTCTTGCCATAGAACGAGACCTCGACATAGGGAATGCCATATCTCCTTTTCATCTCGACGGCGACGTTAATCAGCGCACGACTGCACACCACTACGTTTAACCTTGCCCTGTGGGCATATGTTATCTCGTCAAAGCAGGCGTTGCCGGTTATTCCCGATAGAATTCGTATCCCGGCCTCTTTAAAGACCGGCTCAACGAACTCCATATCACCGGCGATGTTATACTCGCCTATCAGGTTTATATCATAGGGGGTGAGATAAGGAGCCTCTCCCGTGCCTATGACATAATCAAGCAGCGCCTCGCCGGCTATCCGGTTGCCGAGATTTTTTGGCCCTGCAAAGCCGGGGCTAATCACAGGGATTACCCTTAAAGACAGTTCATTCGCCGCTTTTTTGCATACACTCTCTATGTCCTCGCCTGTCAGGCCGCTTACGCATGTGGCATATACGAATATAGCAGCCGGTTGAAACTCATCCCGGCACGCCCTTATCGCCTCATAGAGCTTTCCTTCGGCACCGAATATGATGTCCAGCTCTTTCATATTGGTACTAAATCCCATGTGATGAAAATGCCCCTTATCGGACACTGCGCCCCGTCCTTCCCATGTGTTTGACGTGCAGCCGACTGGGCCGTGTACGAGATGCACCGCGTCCGCTATGGGCGCAAGCACTATCATAGCGCCGTCGAAGGCGCAGGACTCACCGCCTCTGGACTTGCACACCTTGTGCCGGTCATCAGTCTGGCAGCCGTCTGCCGTAAGTTCATCTAAGGTTTTAGGCATTGCCGCTCCTATCTGATTACGTCAAAACTCTGCGTGAACATAGCCTTTCTGTCCATCTCATCGAGCAAGGTGTTCACAATCCAGTTTGTAAGGTTAATCGCCCCCTGATAGCCTATTATCGGATACCGGTGCAGGTGATGTCTGTCAAACAGGGGAAACCCTATGCGAAGAAGGGGAGTATTGGTATCTCTCCACAGGCTCTTGGCATAGGAGTTGCCAATAAGCAAATCCACAGGCTCGGCAAACAGCAGCGACCTCAGGTGCCACATATCTTTCCCAACATGAACCGTTGAGTCTTTCCCGAATTGACTTCTGCTCAGAAGTGCCTCGGCGTCTTTAACAAAAGCGGCGTCACCATTAGTGCATAAAATATGAACTGGCCGCCCGCCCATCTCAAGAATAAAGGACAGCAGTCCCATGAGCAAATCAGGGTCGCCAACAAGGGCAAACCTCTTGCCGTGGACGTAAGGATGGGAGTCTATCATGGCGTCAACCGCCCTGCCGCGTTCATTTTCTATTTCAGAGGAAACGGGTTTTCCCGTAACTGCCGTCACCATATCGAGAAACTCGTCGGTGTTTTCTATTCCTATGGGCACGGGGGCAATCTGGAAATCTTTCCCCCATACGGTTTTAATAAATTCACCTGTCTTTACAGTCGAATACTTCTGAAGGGCGACCGTCGAGAGCGCATTTATTGAGTCTTTAAGCGCGCTCAGAGGCGTGCCTCCGGTGTAAAGCTGGTACCTGCCCGTATTAGGGCTGTCCAGTGTGCCGCTGATGTCGGCCAGGACTGTGGCGTTAACGCCCATTAAATTCATAAGGCGTTTTAATTCCACATAGTTGCCGGTATAAGTATCGAACCCCGGGATGATGTTTATTGAATTAGAAGGCGCAGCCTTCCCCCCGGCCTTCACCCCGCTTAAAATCCCCTTCATCATATTGTCGTAGCCGGTTATATGCGACCCGACAAAGCTCGGCGTGTGGGCAAAGGGGATGTCAAGAGTTTGCGGGACAATACCTTTCTCTACGGCAGTTTTAATAAAGGAATTCAGGTCGTCCCCGATTACCTCTGCCATACACGTGGTGGATACTGCTATCATGCCGGGCTTATACAGGGTATAGGCGTTTTCAAGTCCCTCGAGCATGTTGTTTACCCCGCCGAATACTGCGGAGTCCTCAGTCATCGAGGACGACACGGCCGCAACCGGCTCCTTAAAGTGCCTGCTCAGGTGGCTTCTGAAGTAGCTCACGCAGCCCTGAGAACCCTGCACGAAGTTCAGGGTGTTTTCAAATCCCAGCGCACAGAGCATCGCCCCAAGCGGCTGGCACGCCTTCGCCGGGTTTATCACCAGCGCCTCTCTTTTGAAGTTCTTCTCCATGTACTCAGCGCTTGCGCTCCATTGGGCAGTTTTCTGGACATCGCCAGCCGGAGGCGGGTTTTCAAATTCCCGTTTCCTCTCAAACTGCTCCACGTATGCCGTATCGTTAAATAGCTCGTTATGGTCTTTTACAATCATTTTTTCCTCCGTATGAGTTTCCACGCCGGACTGTTTACCGCCATATCCATATCTCTGGCAAATACGGGGAAGCCGTCAAAGCCATGATATGGCCCTGAGTAGTCCCACGAGTGCATCTGCCGGAATGGTACCCCCATCTTGTGATACGCGTATTTTTCTTTAATCCCTGAGCCAACAAGGTCGGGCTTGAGCCTCTTTGCGAATTCCTCAAACTCATAGGGCGTTATATCGTCGTAGATAAGGGCGCCTTCTTTCATCTCAGGATACGTCCGCTTGTAGTCATCGTTGTGACCAAACTCATAGCCTGTTGCTATGACCTCCATGCCGAGGTCCTCGTAAGCCCCGATAATGTGCCTCGGCCTCAGGCCGCCCACATAGAGCATAACGGTCTTGTCCTTCAGGGACGGCTTATACTCATTTATGACTGCATTCATCACAGGCGTATATTTAGCGATTACCGCCTCAGTACGTTCCTTTATGGTATCGTCAAAAAAGGCCGCAATCTTCCTCATGCTGTCATATATCTTTGTCGGCCCGAAGAGATTGTACTCAATCCACGGGATGCCGTACTGCTCCTCCATAAATCTGCAAATATAGTTCATGGAGCGGTAACAGTGTATGAGATTGAGCTTTGCCTGAGGGGCTATGGCAAGTTCGTTAATCGTGGCGTCGCCCGTCCACTGCGCTATGACGCGCAGCCCCATCTCCTCGAGTATTCGCCTCGATGCCCATGCGTCTCCGCCGATGTTGTAATCCCCTATGAGGTTAACATCGTAATCGGTAACTGTATCTATGCTGTTCTTTCCCAGTACATGGTCCCTGATGCTGTCGTTTGCGATGTGGTGGCCCAGTGACTGGCTTACCCCTCTGAACCCCTCGCACCTGACCGGTATTACCGGTATTCCCAGCTCTACCGTCATCTTCTTTGCCACCGACTCTATGTCGTCTCCTATCAGGCCGACGGGGCATTCGGACTGAATGCTGATACCCTTAGCAAGCGGGAACATTTCCTTAATTTCCCTGCATATCTGAGCCAGCCTCTTATCGCCGCCAAAGACTATGTCCCTTTCCTGAAAATCACTGGTTATGTGCATAGCGCCGAAGTTATCTATGCCGGTCATGCCGTTAGAGTAATTCCTGCGCGACCACCAGCTGTACTGGCCGCAGCCAACAGGGCCGTGGCTCAGATGAACAACATCTTTCACCGGCCCCCACACAACACCCTTTGAGCCTGCATAAGCACAGCCCCTGATAGTCATGACGCCGGGGCGCGATTTCACGTTTGACTTAACCGCGCAGGCCGAGCCGCACTCTCTCATTGGGTCATTTGGCCTGACGTGCTTTTCCCTGAATTTTCTGGCCTTCTCAGGATAGGCGTCCATGACCTCGTCTATCATCTTCTGAGTTTGTTGAATTAGCGTGCTCATGCGGCCTCTCCTTCCATTATCCCGAATTCCATCAGAAGCGTCTCAAGCTCCTCCATTTCAAGCGGAGTTGGGATAACGAAATTCTTATTTTCCGCGATTTTCTTAGCCAATGCCCTGTACTCGTCACATTGAGCGTGTTCGGGGGAGTACTCTATTACGGTTTGTCTTCTCAGTTCGGCCCTCTGCACCTGATTATCACGCGGTATGAAGTGGATCATCTGTGTGTTCAGCTTTGCGGCAAGGGCCATGATAAGCTCTGCCTCTTTGTCGGTCTTTCTGGAGTTGCAGATAAGGCCTCCGAGCCTTACGCCGCCGCTGTTAGCGTACTTCAGCACGCCGCGGGCGATGTTGTTTGCCGCGTACATGGCCATCATCTCGCCGGAGGTTACGATGTAAATCTCCTTTGCCTTGCCTTCTCTGATGGGCATGGCAAACCCGCCGCAAACTACATCGCCGAGAACATCATAAAACACATAATCAAGGTCTTCGGTATAAGCGCCGTTTTCTTCGAGGAAGTTAATCGCGGTGATAACACCCCTTCCGGCACAGCCAACGCCCGGCTCAGGGCCTCCCGATTCGGCACACTTTATGCCCAGAAAACCCTCGAGCAGCACTTCCCCAATCTCAAGTTCCTCTACCGAGCCTCGCTCCCGCGCCAAGTCCATCACCGTGGCCTGAGCCTTCCTGTTCAATATTAATCTGGTGGCGTCGGCCTTAGGGTCGCATCCTACAATCAAACATTTATGCCCGGCCTCGGCAAGTGCCGCTACCGTGTTCTGTGTCGTTGTGGATTTCCCAATGCCCCCCTTACCGTAAATTGCAATCTGTCTCATCATAGCGTGACCTCCTTAGTGTGTGATAATACGAATATTTTCAGCAATTGTTGTGCCAAACAAATAATCATTTAAATACAGGAGGTTAGGTGTTGGTGCAGGTTGTTAGATTCAAGGAACAGCTACATAATTGTAGTATGCCTACAATATTGTAGCATTAATAATGCAAAAAAAATAGCCTTTAACCGGAGTTCAGAAGCCGCCAACGAGCGGCAGTCCAAACTCAGTAGATAAAGCATGTGCGAGAAATAGGGGTGAAGGGGGATTATCCCCCTTCGTCTTTAATCCTTAGACTATTATTGACCTTTAGGGTGTCTATGCGTTATACTTAACATAAGGAGGATTAATTGGATGCCTGTCTATGAATATAAATGTGATAGATGTGATGTTATTTTGGAAAAAGTGCAAAAAATCACTGATGAGCCGCTTAAGGAATGTTCGGAATGTGGAGGACCGCTGAGAAAACTCATATCCTCGACATCTTTTGTTCTCAAGGGAAACGGGTGGTACGTGACCGATTACCCGTCAAAGGATAGACAACACTCTATGACCTCTGAAAAACCAGCGGTCAGCCCGGCAACAAGCTGTAAGAAGCAATGCTCTGAAACAGAATGCAAGATGAACTCCGAAAGCAAAGCCGACACGGCAACATCTGCTTCAACAACTCCGGATACGGCAAAGTGCCAGACCCCGGCAAAAGAATCCGCGGGAGTTTAAACATTGACCTGACGTCTGTTTTTTGCTTGACAAATTAATTCCTGATTCCTAATAATAAGTCTCGGAGTTATTGGCAAGGCATCTTAAAGGAGGGCGGCGGAGTGTCGGACAAGGGGAAGCAGGCGATACTGTGTGTGGACGATGAGCAGGATATCTTGGATTCATTATACGATACATTCATGGACGCCTACGATGTAAAGACTGCTATCAACGGAGTTGAGGCGTTAAATATATTACAGGAATCTGAAATAGCAGTAGTCATCTCTGACCAGAGAATGCCAATAATGACGGGGGCAATGCTCTTGCAGGAAGTAAACAAGATTAAACCCCGGTGTAAGAAGGTGCTGTTAACAGGCTATTCAGATATCGACGCTGCCGTTGACGCCATAAATAAGGGAGCAGTCAATAAGTACATTCACAAACCCTGGGATGAGAGTGAACTCGTCGAAACGGTTGAACATTTAATTAAAATGTATAATGCCGACGAATTCATGAGCAAAATGATAGAGGACAGCAAGAAGATAAAAACAAAAATTGATAAATGGAAGAATCAATCCGATTTGCTGGAGCAGTTCATAGAAAGCTGCCAGATGGGAATCTGTGTCGTTGATGCGTCGGAAAATATCGTATTAATTAATAAGGCAGGCCTTAAACTACTTGAATACAACAACTCAAACGATATTAAAGGTAAAAAGGTTGATACTGTTTTCGTTATGAATAGCGATAAGAGGCATTCGTTTCGGGAGTTATATGAAAAGGGGACATTTTATCAATTAGTGGAAGTAAAGCAGGCAGACGGCAGCTCCGCCGGGATGCAGGCAAGCCTTACATATCTTTCCGATGAAAAAGGCGTAAAACAGCTCAGAGGAATATTGTTTAATCAGTAAGACATATAAAGACTAAGACGAAGGGGGATAATCCCCCTTCACCCCTGTGCCGCCCGTTGGCGGCTTCTGTACTCCGTCTAATGGCTACAGTCTGCGCGCTTGTGTTTTTCCCAGGATAACTGGTACTATTGTCATTGAGATTTGGTATTAAATGGAGTTCAGCGAGGTAATGTGTCAGGTATAAAAATAATAACCGCCGGGGAGTCCCACGGCCAGGCCCTCGTCGGCATCGTCGAAGGGCTGCCCTCCAATATGCCGCTTACTCAGGAAGACATAGATACAGAACTCAGGCGCAGGCAAATGGGCTACGGCAGGGGCGGCAGGATGAAGATAGAGACCGATAAGGCAGAAATCCTCACCGGCGTCAGGTGGGGAAAGACGCTTGGAAGCCCTGTGGCGATAAAGATTACGAATAAGGACTGGGCTAACTGGTCAAAAGGGATGTCAGTATCATCAGAAGACTACAGCGCTATCGCCGCAGTAACCAGACCACGGCCAGGACACGCAGACCTCACCGGTGCGGCAAAGTACGACTTTAAAGACATAAGAAACATACTGGAGCGCGCCTCAGCCCGTGAAACCACGACAAGGGTAGCCCTTGGGGCGGTATGTAAGAGATTTCTAAAAGAATTCGACATCACCATTGGCAGCTTTGTAACTTCCATTGGAGATATCAGGACCAACACGCTGCCTCATATGTTAGAAAGCGTCGAACTCGTCGAACTATTCAATATGGCCGAGGACTTTAAGGGCAATACCGCTACTGTGCGCACACCCTGCAAGCGAGACTCGCATAAAATGATAAGTGCAATAGGCAAGGCAACCGCGGCCGGCGATACGCTGGGCGGCACATTCATCGTGTTTGCAACGAATGTCCCCGTTGGTTTAGGCTCACACATCCAATGGGACAAGAAACTCGACGGCAAACTGGCTCAGGCCATTATGAGCATTCAGGCCGTAAAGGGCGTTGAGATAGGCATGGGTTTTCATGCCGCCACACTCAACGGCTCAGAGGTCATGGACGAGATATTCTATGAAAAGCCTGAGACGCCGAAGTTTGGTTTTTACAGGAAGACCAACAACGCCGGCGGCATCGAGGGCGGCATGAGTAACGGGATGCCTATCATACTGTCTGCCGCAATGAAACCAATCCCTACCCTGAGGGGAAAACCCCTGAAGTCTGTAGATTTGCTGACAAAAACACCCATTGAGGCCGCCTATGAGCGCTCAGACATATGCGCCGTGCCTTCGTGTTCGGTCATTGCCGAGGCGATGACGGCAGTTGTCCTTGCAGACGCCTTTTTGGAGAAATTCGGAGGCGACGCCATTGACGAAACAAGGAAGAACTATGATAATTATATGGAATATCTATCCGGCATATAATCGCCAAACTAAAAGGAATAATAATTGAAGAATATAGTATTGACCGGCTTCATGGGAACTGGCAAGACAACAATAGGAAGGGTCCTGGCAAAAGCCCTTGGAAGAAACCTTATCGATGTCGATACGGAGATAGAAAAAGACAAGGGGATGAAAATCACCGAGATATTTTCGTCAATGGGCGAGGCCGCATTCAGGGATATGGAGACAGAAATGGCGGGGAAAATCTCCACCCTCTCTAACGTGGTAATCTCTACCGGCGGCGGCATCGTCCTTAGACGGGA
This sequence comes from Nitrospirota bacterium, assembly GCA_015233015.1. GTDB lineage: Bacteria > Nitrospirota > Thermodesulfovibrionia > Thermodesulfovibrionales > Magnetobacteriaceae > Magnetominusculus. Next base: position 18,852 of record JADFYO010000021.1, read on the forward strand.
AAATATTGAACTCCTTCGCAAAAACGGCATAGTGGTCAATCTCACGGCAGCCCCTGAGATAATATATGCCCGCCTCTCTGGTTCAAACGACAGGCCGCTCCTTAATGTCCCAGACCCTTTGGCCAAAATCAGGGAACTCCTTGACTTCAGAACACCCCTATACCTAAATGCCGACATTGTCATAGATACGGTGGATAAGACGCCTATTCTCATAGCCGAAGAAATCATCCAGTCCGCGAAGTTGATAGGCAGATGAACAGTTTAAAAGTAGAATTAGGCGAAAGAAGCTACGAAATCTCAATCGAAAGCGGCGCAATAGCATCGCTTGGAGAGAGGATGGCCTCATTCTTAGGGTTTAATGAAAAAATCGCGGTAGTCTCTAACAAGACTGTATTCGATCTTTATGGGGCAAGAGTCACTGCATCACTTGAAAAGGCAGGATTTGAGGTATCCAGCATATTTATCCATGATGGGGAGGTCTTTAAAGACCTGAAACAGGTGGAACATGTCCTCAACGAGATGTTTAATTTCGGACTTGACAGGAAGTCTGCCGTCGTAGCGCTTGGCGGAGGTGTCGTGGGTGATTTAGCCGGTTTTGCCGCGTCAATCTATATGCGCGGCATTGCTTTGGTACAAGTGCCGACGACCCTGCTTTCTCAGGTTGACAGCTCCGTAGGGGGAAAGACAGGCGTCAACAACGGCTTTGGGAAAAACATGATAGGCACGTTTTATCAGCCGCGATTTGTCTGTATCGATGTAGACACATTGAAAACCCTCCCTGAGCGCGAACTAAGGGCTGGTATTGCCGAGGTAATCAAATATGGAATAATAGAAGACGCTGAACTTTTTAGATTTTTGAAGGACAATCGCAGGGAAATTCACTCACATGACGCCGCCGCCCTTAGTCACATAATCCACACATCGTGCAAAATTAAGGCAGACATAGTCTCTAAGGACGAAAGAGAAGCCGGGCTGCGTGAAATACTAAACTACGGGCACACGGCAGGGCACGCCCTTGAGACTGTTACAGAGTACATAGAATATCTTCACGGTGAGGCCGTAGCATGGGGTATGTACGCAGAGGCAAAGATAGCGGTTGCGATGAAGCTATTGTCAGATGCGGCCCTTAGAGAAATTAAAGACCTTATAGAGGACTATCGCCTGCTAGTGTCAATTCCAAAGGATATAGACATAAGGCGGCTTGTCGAGGCCATGAGCTACGACAAGAAGACCGTAGCCGGCGCAATAAAGTTCGTCCTTCCGACAGCAATTGGCAGGGTGGAAATCAGAAAAGATATTGGAAAAGACGTTATCCTCAACGCACTGAGTAAGGAGACATAAAAAATGGGATTTACCGACAGACTTAAAAACGGCCTGAGAAAGACCAAAGAAGTCCTGCTCATGGACGTTGAGACCATATTTAAAGGCAAGGCAATAGATGACCAGACCATAGAAGCGTTCGAAGAGGCGCTTCTTGCCTCCGACATAGGCGTTAAGGCAACCACAGAGATAGTCGAAGGACTGCGGGGCAGATACGAAAGCGGCTCTCTAAAAACAGTTGAGCATGTGAAGGAATTCCTGAAGCAGAGCATCGGAGACATGCTCGGCCTGCCGCAGCCGTTTGTCTTATATCAGGAAAGGCCATTTGTGGTGCTGTGTGTCGGGGTAAACGGGGTCGGCAAGACCACAACTATTGGGAAAATTGCGAGCAAGGCAGTCTCAGAAGGCCATTCCGTGATACTCGCAGCCGCGGACACATTCCGGGCCGCGGCCATAGAGCAGCTCGACATATGGGCCACGAGAAGCCATGCCAATATAGTAAAACACCAGCATGGCTCAGACCCCGCAGCCGTTGCCTACGACGCCATCGAGGCCGCTAAGGCGAGGGCTATTGACCTTGTCATCGTAGATACGGCCGGACGGCTTCACAACAAGAGCCACTTGATGGAGGAATTGAAAAAAATAAAGAGGGTGATAAATAAATCTATCCCCGGAGCCCCACACGAAACCCTGCTCGTTATTGACGCCACAAACGGCCAAAACGCCCTCCATCAGGCAAAAATATTCAATGAGGCAGTAGGCGTCACCGGCATAGCCCTTACTAAAATGGACGGCACAGCCAAAGGCGGCATCGTCCTGTCAATAAAAAAAGAACTGAATATCCCAATCCGGCTGATAGGCATAGGGGAAGGCATAGAAGACTGCCGTGATTTCATCCCCGCGGAGTTCACCGCGGCGCTCTTTGACTGAAGCCAGTGCGGATAAAATCAGTTATTTACTGGGCAGCAATGTCTTTTTTGCTTGTTTATTCCATGAGTACATACCATGTGTGGGATACAATACGCGCATTTAAACACCCCGTTGACCCAAGCGTCTATTTACAGGCCGATTCAAGCGAATATTACAGTGTGGCGGCAGAATACCAAAAAAGCGGCCAGGTTGTTTTAAAAAACTACAAGCTGCCCTTATATCCGATATTTCTGCTTTTTTGCTCTGTTATCGATAAAAGACTGGAGCTGGTATTTCTTATTCAGAAATTGTTGTATATCATTTCATTTTTCGTTCTTGCCTGTTTCATAGGTGAGTATATAAACAAGGCGCTGGCGCTCTTTTATACGTTTTTTGTTTATCATTTCAGCAAATTCCCCAATCAAATCCTGACAGAGGGTCTTGCCTATGGGCTGATTGTCCTTATTTTTGCGTTTATACTGAGATATTTGTACAGGAGGGATATCTTTTCCCTTGCGGCCTCTTCAATTCTTATTTCATTGGCGCTTCTGCTGAGGGGTAATTTTATAGCCCTGTTGATAAATGTTTTCCTTTTGGGCATATTCGTAGTTCAAAAACGGAGTTTATATAATAAAAGGACACAGTTCCTCGTGCATCTTTTGCTGCCTTCGGCGGTCATATTCGGGGTGCTTTTTTCGTGGATGGCATATCAGGGGATGCGGACAAACCAAAAAGCGGCATATGCAAATTATGGCTGGTTTACGACGGCAAGTTTTGTCGCGCCATATTACAGCGGCAAAGACATTGTAAAAGACAGCCTCAAAGGCGCTATAGAGTCTGAGATTTTGAAGATCGTAAAAACCAATATCAACCCCTATGACTCGTTTTTGGTAACGACGAGCTTCATTCAGGAAGTCCATGATGTCCGCGAGGTTTCATCGGCGTCATGTGCCTCAAACACGGACTATCCTTTTTGTATCACTGAAAACAGGAAACTGTTCTGGTTTCACTATTATATGAGCGACTACTACGCAAACCGCGTAATAGGCGCCGCCACAGCCGCAAGATACAAGCAGGACAGTAATGCTCAAAAAAATATCCCCGAAACAGCCCTAATCAACACAGTTGCACAGGACATTGTCATGGATGTGCTGAAGAGAAATCCAGGGCAATATTTTAAACTTGTATATCTGAACCTTGCAAGAATATACGGGCTGCCGATGTCAAAGGAGGAACTCTCGGAGTTTCCCCTAAGGCTTGCACACCCGTTAGTGTGGTTTCTCGATACCGGATATTCGCAGTGTTTTCTGATAGCCGGCTTCATACTTATGTTTATTGCCGTGGAAAGGAGGTTTAGGTTTGAGAGGGCGGTGTGGTTTTTCTTTTTAGTTATATTTATTAACAACTTATGTCTTGATGTGGTTATCTCCCTATCCAATGTGGCACAGGAGAGGTTCTGGTTTTTGTTCCTGTGGATGTGGTTCGCGTTTGACTTCGGTTTGATATTCTTATTGCCGGCCGAAATTTTCAGGCGTAAACGCCGCTCTGCCTGACGAGGCGCCTTTTAGCGCTTGCTTTTTTTGTTAAAATAATGTTTAAATGATGCTATCTGGGTAGTGGTAAAAAATAGTATTGAAAATAATTGTACACGTGTATTATAATAACAGCGTAAGAGAAATGGCAGGATGTCATAGCGTAAGTCTGATAAGACGGAGGTCTGTGATGGCTATAGTTGAACACGTAAACGATCAGGATAGTTCAGACTGGAAGGAGTTGTTTGGCGAGGAAATGAGGAAAAACACCTCCATTCTCTGCGTCGAGGACGAGGCTATTATATTAGAGGGCATGAAGATAGTCCTCAGGCGAAGGTTTAACAAGGTATATACGGCTACTAACGGGAAAGAGGGGATCGAGATATTTGAACATAATAAAATCGATATAATTATAACCGACATATTAATGCCAATAATGGACGGGCTTGAGATGGCTTCAAAGATAAAGAAGATAAGTCCCGACACACCGATATTGGTATTGACCGCCCTCAACGAAGAGCCGTTCTTAAAAAAGGCTGCCGCCCTCGGCCTTTACGACTATATAGCCAAGCCCTACTGTGACGACGAATTCTTTGAAATCCTCTACAAGGCAGCCTTTGAAGTACATAAACGCAAAAATAAAGCATTTGCCGCCGCCGCAGAGACAGATATTGCCGGGCTGATGTAAAGATGAAGGTTAGCGTTTAAACATTATCTTCAGCGCAGTCAGGCCCTCTTCGTATGTCTTTGAAATGTCGGCGTCCATTTTGTCAAAGAGCGCAAGCATTGAGCCGTTTGAGCTTATTACCTCGGCGGTAAACCCAAACAATCCGCGCTTTTTGGCTATTAATGTGAGGTAGTTAAGGAGTTCCCTCCCAATGCCCTTCCCATGATATTGGTCCCTGACGACGAAGGCGGCGTCGGCGGCGTTTGCATCTTTTAAAATAGTATATTGCCCTATGCCGGCGGCGAGTTCCCTCTCCCCTTCTTTTACGACTGCAAGGAGCACCATTTTATTTACGTAATCTATCGAGATAAACTCCTGCAGCCTTTCGTGAGGCATATCCCTTCTTACGGAGATGAATCTCTTGTAGAGTGAGTCATCGGAGAGGGAGTAGAAGAAATCCTTCAGCATGGGTTCGTCGGTTATTTTTACCGGTCTGAGAAGGATTTCGATATTGTTCCCGACGGTTTTATATGTCTCGAGTTCTTCTGGATAGCGGACGCGTCCGCCGTGAGTATATGTCTGGTCCTTATAAATAAGGTTTGCCTTTTTTGCCTCATCGATAAGCTGCTCTCTGAAAGAGGGGTGGGCGATAGAGATCAGCTCCATAGCCCGCTCCCTGATGTTTTTCCCATGCAGGCAGGCAATGCCGTATTCGGTTACGACGTAGTGGATGTCTCCTCTGTTTAATGTAATGCCGGCGCCTTCCTGTAAGAATGGAACGATGCGGGAGATGGTCGTATGAGTGCCGTCGGGGGCGGCTAATGTGGCGGTCGATTCGATGGCAAGTATAGCCTTTCCGCCTTTTGCCATAACTGCGCCGCGCATAAAATCCGCCTGACCGCCTATGCCGCTGAAAAAGGTCTTTCCAATAGATTCAGCCGATGACTGCCCCGTAAGGTCTATCTCGAGGGCGGTGTTTATGGCCGCCATATTATCATGTGATGCGATGACCATTGGGTTATTGGTGTAGTCAATCGTGCGGAACTCTACCGAGGGGTTATCGTGTATGAAGGCATACGTGTCTTTGGTGGCCATGCAGAAAGACGCCACTGTTTTGCCGTGGTTGATGGTTTTTCGTGAATTGTCGGCCGCACCGCACTGTATCAACCCGACAAGGCCGTCCGACAGGAGTTCGGAGTGAATGCCGAGGTGTCTTTTCCCCTTTAAGTTTGCGGCCACGGCGTCCGGTATGCTGCCATAGCCCACTTGCAGGGTGTCGCCGTCTTCGATGAGCCTCGAGACGTACTGCCCGATTTTTTCGGCAGACGCGAAATCTGCGTCAAACCCGTACTCAAGCAGGGGTTCGTCAGCCGATATGATAAAATTAACGTCCCTGACGTGGATAAAACCGTCGCCGTGGACGCGCGGCATGTTTGTATTGACCTGTGCAATTACCAGCTCTGCCGTTTCCACCGCAGCCTTAACGATGTCAACTCCTATGCCGAGGCTCATGTAGCCGTGCTTGTCTGGCGGAGATGTCTGGATAAGGGCAACATCTATGGGCACCAATCTCTGGTAGAAGAGCTGCGGCACATGGGATAAAAAAACGGGCGTGTAATCGGCAAGGCCGCTGTTTACGGCGCTGCGGGTGTCCTGCCCGACGAAAAAAGAGTTATGCCGGAAAGTGTTTTTAAACTTTTCCTGCGTATATGCGGCAACGCCTAATGTCCAGACATGCAGCACCTCGGCATCGAAAAAGGCCTTTGGATTACTCTCGACATATTTGATGAGCGCGCTGACCAGGTACTGCGGCTCGGCGCAGCCTGTACCGATAAAAATCCTGTCCCCGCGCCTGATATGGCCGAAGATATACTCCTCGGAGGCGAACTTCTCCACATACATGCGCTGGAGTTCAGGGTCGAAAGCCACAGCCAAACTAGTAGTTTTCTTCTTTTCTCTGAAAATATGCCTTAGGATGGCCGCAGGCCGGGCACTTATCAGGGGCCTTAATGCCCTCTGCCACGTAGCCGCACTTTCTGCATTTCCATTTCACAGGCTCTTTGCTGGTGAAAACGGTATCATCCTCTATGTTTTTCATTAGAGCGAGGAATCTTTGTTCGTGCTGCCTTTCAACTACTGAAATTGCCCTGAAGGCGGCCGCGACTTCTTTAAACCCTTCCTCTTCGGCAATTTTTGCGGCCTCTGGATACAGCCTCGTGTACTCTTCATGTTCACCTTCGGCAGCAGCCCTGAGATTATCCTTTGTCGTGCCGATTACACCGGCGGGATAGGAGGCGGTAATCTCAACCATGCCGCCTTCGAGAAACCTGAAGAATTTCTTGGCGTGTGAGATTTCGTTTTCAGCCGTTTCAGTGAAAATAGCCGAGATTTGTTCATAACCCTCTTTTTTTGCGGCGGCGGCAAAGAACGTGTAACGATTTCTTGCCTGTGATTCACCTGCGAAGGAGGCGAGGAGGTTTTTCTCTGTCCTGGTTCCCCTGATGTTTTTGTTCATTAGTGTATCCTCCTGAATTTTTGACTTGTTATGCCGTCATGATATGAACAATTACCTTACCGGTAAGGCAGAAATACGGAGAACACAGAGCCTTCTCCATGAGTGCTTTTTGCTGTGATGCTGCCGCCGTGTTCTTCTACGATTTTTCTGCTTATAGAAAGGCCAAGCCCCGTGCCGCGCCCCATTTCTTTTGTCGAGAAGAACGGCTCAAAGATCATCTTCAGTTTATCGTGTGGGATGCCTGAACCAGAGTCGGCCACCTGTATGACGGCAAATGGTTTGTCGTCTATAATGGTCGTTGCCGTGGTAACCTTGATAGAGCCTTTGTAGTCCATCGAGTCTATAGCGTTGGATATAAGATTATCGATGACCTGGCGTATCTGCCCCCTGTCTATGTGAATTGGTTCGAGGACTGGCAGGTCTTTTTGCAGCTCGATGGACTTTTTCCTGCAAATCTCTTCGTAATTCATCAGCGAATCCATCACGACATCGTTTAGATCATGAGTGGTGAGGCTGAGTGTTGCCCCTTTGGAATACGACAGAATGTCTCTCAGGATATTCTCCAGCCTTGTGGACTCAGAGCAGATGATCTCGGCGTATTCTTTTTCTTTGGTGCCATCGGTGATTCTCCTAAGCAGGCGTCTGGCGAAACCGCCGAGGGCTGCTAATGGATTTCTGATCTCGTGGGCAACGCTTGCCGAGAGGCGCCCCAGTGCCGATAATTTTTCGGACTGCGCAAGTTGTTCCTGAAGTTTCTGTTTTTCGTACTCGGCGCGGTTCCTGTCGATTATACCCGCCGTGGTATCGGCAACTGCACGCAGAAATGCCTCTTCCATCTCGTTTCTCTTGTGGCCGGCATTGACATATAAATTTATCACGCCCAGAAGCCGCCCGCTTATCATCACCGGCACGCAGTAATGCCCGTGGTTCGCCATGCCATCATAGTGGACATGGTGACATTCGTCTAATTCGCTTGCAAAGACGATTTCGCGTTTTTGAGCGCATAATCCACAGAGACACTTCCCTGCTGGGATATTCTTACACACTTCTTTCAGATAATCCGACAGGCCTTTTTCAGTTTCCATGATAAGCATTTCGGTCTCTTCATTATACAGAAATATCGAGCCTTTTGACTGTAATGAAAGCCACGGGATGGACAGTATCAATGTCATGACGTGCGAAAGCTGCTCTTTCATCGATATAGGTTCTATTGAAATCTCAAGAACAGAGTTGATGACGCGCTGTATCAGGTAGTTCCGGTTTATCTGTTCCTCCATGCGGGTGCGCTGAGCAATTTCATCTATAAGTTTTTCGTTTGAGAGTGTCAGCTCTCTGGTACGTTGTTCGACGCTTTTCTCAAGCTCGTCTTTAGCGGCTTCGAGGGCTTTTTTGGCCTTATCCATGCCGGTAATGTCGCGAGATATGCCGATTACGCCGATTATACGGCCATCGCTGCCCGTCCAGGGGATTTTAGTTGCAGAGACCCAGACCTCCTGTCCATTTCTGCGGGTATGTTTTTCTACATTTCCAATGACGGCCGTGCCGGTTGCCATGATGTTATTCTCGATAGCGGCTGATGCTTTGGCTTCGCCTTCAGACATGAAGTCAAAGTCTGTCTTTCCAATCATTTGCTTTATCGTGGTGTTGGAGTGTTCCGCCTTGGCCTTATTCACCAGGACGAACCTGCACTTAGCGTCCTTGAAATAGATAGAGTCGGGAATATTATCCATCAGCGTCATAAGGGGTTCGTGTTTGAGGGCTATTGCCTTTAAACCAGAAAGCCGTGCTGCGTGTCTGATTATTCCCGTGAGTTCGTGTGTGTTAATAGGTTTCCTCAAAAATAATTCGATACCTGCCTTAAAGAACCATTCTGACTGTTCACCGCCATGCTCCCCCGTAAGGGCGATGATTGTGGCTGTTGGGGTGTTGTTGACAGGGATTTGGGTCATTAACGCGTTGGGGAAATCAGTAAATTGCTCGTCATCGTCGAGGATAACTGCGGCAGGCCTGCTATTAAGGCTGACACTTATTGCCTCATCGATTGTAATGGCGAAGAGTATATTAAACTCGCCGACGGTCTTCTCCGCGCCGCGAAGCGCGGCCATGACAGCGTCATTTGTGGTCAGTGCTAATATGTTAGTTTTCTGCATGTATGTATTTTAGTTTTTACCCCACAAATTGTCAACTTTTTTAATTGACTTTGTCATATCTGTCCATTATTATATGAAAGGAATTCGATGGCGGTAAAGATAATCATAGACGGCTATAACCTGATCGGGACACACCACAGCGACCTTAAGGCGCAGAGGACAAAGCTGATTAATGACCTATCCCTGTATGGAAGGCGCAAGGGGCATGACATGACAGTAGTGTTTGACGGCATAAGAGATGGTTTTAACAGGACAAGGACGGTAATCGGCAGCGTAATCGTGATATATTCTGGACGGGGAGAAAGCGCTGACGACGTGATAAAGGAAATTATAGGCCGGGCAGGGTTAGCATTTATCGTGGTAAGCACGGACAGGGCAATTGCGTCATTTGCATGGTCAAAGAATTGCACCCCGGTCAGGAGCGAGGATTTCTACCGCAAGTTATATCCTGCCCACGAGGTAATGGAGGAAGTGCCGGTGGAATACGACGAAGACGACGACGAAACAACCTCCGCAAGCAGGAAAGGCAGTTCGTGGGTCTTATCGAAGAAAGACAAGATGGTTAAACAAGCGCTGGACAAACTCTGAGTTTAGCGCATCTCCAGTGGAAAAAACATTTTACCGCAGGACGCCCTCTGGCATAATATTAAACATTCGCGTAGTTCCGCGCTCATCGAAGACTGAAATCTCCGGCGTATCAAATAATGAGCTGAAGATTAAACTAACCGCCCCGCCCGTGGAAGGCGAGGCAAACCGTATGCTGATAGATACGCTTCACAAACACATAACGAAGACACAGGGAAAGATAAAAAAAACAGACATAAAAATACTAAAAGGCGAAGGTTCAAAAAGCAAGCAAGTGCAGATAAACGGCCTTGACGAGTTCATTATATAATACTGAAATGGCAACTGCCAGAGTTGCAGCTTAGAACTGGAAATAAATGACAAACATACCAATAAGCGACATAACAACCATAATTATGAGCGACGTAGGGGGTTTGTCTGTTCTTCTGTTTTGCCTGACGGTGCTGACAGCGAGGCCGACCAGAGATATGAGCAGCAGTATATTTATTGATATAAACGCCTTTTTTAACATGGATACATCCCAGTATGACCTTGCACTGCCGTATATGGTGTTTGGGGCAGAGACTGAAAGTTGTGCGGGTCTTGCGTAATAGACATACGCCCATACAACTAAAATCATAAACCAGCATGAAGAGATAACCCATCTTATGGATTTCACAATCTTATCAGGGCCTCTTCTCCTGTCTGTTTCTTTAGGCAGCCTTTCTTCCATAATAGCCGACGCCTCCTTTAGTCAGAGAGGACTATTATCACATAATAAGGGGTATTTTGTAAAGTGTCCACGAATGGTCTTGTCTTATCTTCCGAAGCAACCTCTTGCCAGCCTGTATCTCGCTGTCTAACTTGTCTATGACTTCTCTCATCTGACTGTCTTTGGGAATTGTCTTTACTCCAAACAATGTCTCGCATATTTATATTCTAAGCATACATCATTAAAAATATCTGGACTATGTATATACTCCCGCTCTTTTTCCCCTTCCTTCCTTGCATTTTTACTTCACCGGGAATTGCCGAATATTTTTTATCCCGACACGTTTTACGCCCTTAGCGCCCCGCCCGTTTTACTTGTTACATAATTTACTATTTCAGCGTGGAGCCTGTCGATTTCGCTCTCAACCAACGTTCGCTCATTTGACCTGTAAACGATATGAAAGGCAAGGCTTTTCTTGCCTTCGGGGATGTTTTTACCTTTGTAATGGTCGAATATCTCTACAGATTCTATCAGATGTCCTGGATCTAAATGTTCGGCTTTAATCAGATTGAGGATATCGATAGACTGACAAGCATCGTCCACGACTATTGCAATATCGCGCTCAATAGGCGGATATTTAGAGAAAGATTTATAACCTAACGGCTCTACTCTTCTCGTTTGCCCAGCGCCCTTTAATGGCGGAAACGTTGCCGCGCCATGTATCCTTCTTTGTGCCGTTTCCCTTCGCGCCTCAAACAAATCTATTTCAAAAACGGCTATGTCAGGCTTATCGTCAATCATATCAAGCTTTGCGGCAATCTCAGCCGAGAGCAGCCCTAAAAATCCAACCTTATCGCTGTCACCGATACATATATCCGCCGATTGGCAACTGTCTAAAAAACCCTCATTCGATTGTCTCAATTTATAATTTACATATCTAATGCCCGAAACAGGCTCAAGCAGACCCTTTATGCGATAAAAATGCTCGGCAGGCTCAGAATAGAGCTTTTTCCCTCTGCCTGAATATGACAGTACGGCAAGTTTGAGCTGCTCCACGGGAAAATCAGCCCCTACATCGAAAAATACCGTGCCTATCTCATAAATGTTTACCTCTTTCGCACCAAGAGAAATATTATACTTCAGATTTCTCAGAAGCGACGGCAGGAGAAACGTTCTCAGAATATTATAATCCTTTTGCAGGGGATTTTTTACCGTAACAACCTTTCTTCTTTCATCACCCTCAGGTATGTCAAGCAGAGTGAAGTCTTCCGTCGTTGTAAAACTATAATTTATTGTCTCAGTAAACCCGGCATATCTTAGAGCGTGTCTTAGTTCGGCAAGTTTCCTGTATTTATCGCTCACAACATTTACGGCAAGGGACAATTCAGGCATCACCGCCGGGATATTATTATAGCCGTATATGCGCGCGATTTCCTCGATGAGGTCGGCCTCCAGCTCTATATCCCTTCTGAACGATGGCGGGGTAACGAGATAATCATTTACTCGTCTATTTATCTTAAAACCGAGGCGGCTAAGGATATCCTCAATTTCATTTTCTGCTATTTCCACACCTAAGAATTTTTGAACCTTTTCGCTGCTCAGGACGATTGGCGGTGCTGTGTATTTATTTGGATAATAGTCGATAAGCTCTGAAACGCGTCCACCGCAGTGTTCCATTATCAATGACGCAGCCCTCAGCGCGGCCTTTTTAACTCCCCCAATGTCCGTTTGCCTTTCAAATCTGAACGAGGACTCAGACCTAAGCCCTGTCAGCTTTGAGGTCACGCGTATCGAGGCAGGCTCAAACCACGCGCTCTCTATAAATATATCTGTTGTGGCATCTGTAACGGCCGAACTCTGTCCTCCCATGACACCTGCAAGGGCAACCGGTCCCGCGGCGTCACAAATCAACAGCGTACCAGCGGGTACGGTTCTTTCAACACCGTCAAGTGTCGTTATGGCCTGTGGTTTATCGTCAGCCCTGACAACAATCGTATCCCCTCTGAGTTTTGACAGATCAAAGGCATGAAGCGGCTGGCCAAATTCCAAAAGTACATAATTCGTTATATCGACGACATTGTTTATCGGCCTGATGCCTGAGGCGTTAAGCCTGTTCTGCATCCAATCCGGTGATGCGGCTATCTTTATGCCATTGATTACAATGCCGCAGTACCTGTGGCAGAGATTTGTATCGATTATATCAACCCTGAATCCTGCGCCTTCGGTGTCTTCATAAGCCTCTGTTTGAGGGAGTTTTAACTCCTTATTAAGCACGGCTGCCACATCGCGGGCAACCCCTGTAACACTAAGGCCGTCTGCCCTGTTCGGGGTTACGTTTAATTCTAATATGACATCGCCGTCGCCCTGTTTATTAAGAGATTCCACTTCGAGGCCGGACATCGTCAATATGTCGGCTACCTCCGCCGGGGATGTCTTCGTAAGGTCTATATATTCTTTGAGCCAATTATATGATATAAGCATTTTAAAACTGCCTTAAGAATCTCAGGTCGCCTTCATAATAGAGCCTGATGTCGTCGATGCCGAATTTAAGGGAGGCTATACGCTCTATCCCCATGCCAAAGGCAAACCCGCCGTACTTGTCAGCATCATAGCCGACTGCCTTAAAGACCCGCGGGTCAACCATCCCCGCCCCCATTATCTCTATCCAGCCCGTGCCTTTACAGACCCTGCACCCGGCTCCCTTGCAAAAATAACAGCCCATGTCAACCTCTGCCGACGGCTCGGTGAAGGGGAAAAAACTCGGCCTCAGGCGCACCGGCACCTCCGGGCCAAATACCCTCCTTAAGAATCCCTCAAGCAGCCCCTTTAAATGAGAGAACGATATGTTTTTATCTACCACAAGCCCTTCGACCTGATGAAACATCGGCGAGTGTGATATGTCCGAATCACAGCGATAGACCTTTCCGGGGGCAATAAATCTGAGCGGTGGTAGTGGGGTACCATTTGAGCGGCTTTCTTCGACACACTTCTCCATGACCCTGACTTGCACGGGCGAGGTATGCGTTCTGAGGACGAAGGCGCTTTCACCCGCGTGGCTGTTGGCACTGTTTTCTATATAAAATGTATCCTGCATGTCTCGTGCGGGATGATTCTTCGGGATATTTAAAGCCTCGAAATTATAATAATCACTCTCTACCTCAGGGCCTTCTTCTATGCTGAACCCCATCGAGACGAATATCTCTGCTATTTCAGCGAGCACAAGGGTTACGGGGTGTCTGCCGCCGGGTTTCTTGTAGTAGCCGGGCAGGGTTATATCTACTGGGTCTCTTGAGAGTTTTGCCTTTATTTCTTTAGAGGTGAGCTGTTTTTCATATTCTTTAAGCCTTTCTTCGATAAACACCTTGTCGATGTTTATCTGCTTACCGAAGGAAGCCCTTTCGTGGGGGGCAAGGGAGGGGAGTTTCTTCAGCTCCCCCGTAATGATGCCATTTTTCCCTGTATATCTCGATCGAAGCTCGCGCAAGGCAGCCGTGGAAGTAACCGCCTCCAGTTCCTTTAAGAACAGCTCCTGCAGCGCGGTCACGCCGTCTGTTGTTTTACGCTTTCCGCCAACTGATTGAACTGTGCGATATTGCTTACGGCCAACTCGGCAAGCGCCCTTCTATCGAGAATGATACCAGCGGTTTTGAGACCCTGGATGAAACGGCCATACGTAATGCCGGCGGCGCGGGCTGCCGCGTTAATTCTTATTATCCAGAGGCGCCTGAAGTCGCGCTTTTTCTTTTTTCTGTCATCATACGCGTGCAACAGGGCATGGTCAACGGCCTCTGAGGCAACCCTGAACAGCTTACTCTTGCCGCCATAGAAGCCGCGCGCCTTATGTAGTATCTTTTTCCTTCTTCTTCTTGTCTTAAATCCACCTTTTGCTCTAGGCATTGCTTAACCCTCCAAAACCGGCCAGTCCGGCATATTTTACTTCATAAACATACGGCATTATTGCCTATATACTCTATGCTCACACAAACGGAATAAGTCTCGATATGTTTCTGTGCTGAGTGGCGTCAACTATTGTGGCAGTGCGCAGCCTGCGTGTCCGTTTAGATGACTTCCCGGTCATCATATGGCTCTTATTCGCCCGGTTTCTTTTTATTTTACCGGTGCCGGTTTTTTTAAAGCGTTTCTCAGCACCCCTGTGCGTCTTTAATTTTGGCATTATAATACCTCCTCTTTCTCAAAACCTCTTCATGACCGCTTCATGAATCGATGAATATTAAGTTAAGCAGTAATTATATATTAATAATTTAATAATTGGCAAGCGGTATCTTGAAAAAAATCACGGTATCGTTAAAGTTAAACAAAAATAAGGCCGGAGACCTCTGGAGTCTGTCATTTCCTTACATTAAACTACTGCCCGAATGTCGGAATCGCCGCAGTGAACTTGACTATTTGGCATACTAATTTGCTAAAATGCCCAAGCAAGCCGTTTGAATTCAGATATCGGGGGGCACGCATTATGTTGGCATGGGATGGTTTAACTCGTGAAAAAAAGAGTTTAGTTATTACATACGCGTTGATAATTCTTGGCGTCTATGTGCTGGTAATCGTTTATTCAGCTTCGGCAATGTACCGTAACAGAATGATGTCGGACATGAAGCACACACTCCGTATGAACCCCACGGCTGCCGAACCGGGCAGAACGCCGCCTGATCCTTTGCCCGATACGAACAGCCATGTTACTGTTACGCTTGGAACCTATATCGATGACATCGACAGCTTATCTATCAAGGACAGCGTGTGGAGCGCAAATTTTTACATCTGGTATAAATGGCAGGGTGACGCAAAACTTGATCCCGGTGGAAAACTCGTGCTCGTTGACGGTGTGATAAACAAGAAGGAACTGCTGGAGGATTATCACGACGCCGGCGGTATTAATTACCAAAGGTATAGGATTTCAGCGAAAATAATCAAGTTTTTCGACACAGCCCGCGTCCCGATTGAGGACCATATGCTGAATATATACGTGGAGGACGGTTCGAGGGACGGGACGAAACTGCGTTTTGTTGCCGATGAAACCTCTAACATCAGTTCACGGCTGAACATACCGGGCTTCAGGATTACCAGTGCCGGCAATGTCGTCAAAACGCATACCTATAAATCAAGCTACGGCGACCCCAGGATTTCGCCAGACACAAGGAAGGTCTTCTCCCAGTACATCGCGGCTATTCAAATCAGGCGTATTGACTTTGGATTTTATTTCAAGATATTCCTCTCCCTGTTTGCGGCTTCGTTGTTGACGCTTTCCAGTTTTTTTATCAAGGCGTCCGATGTCGGGCCGCGGTTTGCGCTGCCGACGGGGGCATATTTCGGCGCGGTGGCAAACACATATCTGGCCAATTCCCTTATACCCTCATCGGGGTCATTCGGACTGGTAGATCACATCGGAGGCATCGGCCTGTTTACAATTTTTATCTCTATTGCCGTATCCATGCTGTCGAACTACTACACCCGTAAGGAGGAAAAAGAGCTGTCAGTGGCGTTGGACAGGATAATGTTCTGGGTAGTCGGAGTATGCTGCATTTCAGCTAATATAATAGTCCCCTGGTGTGCCAGAGGGTGATAGCGCCTGTTGCGGCCTGCCGCGGCAATTCCCGATGAAGGGCAATAATGACGGCAGAGACAAGCATTCTGAATTATGTGGTTAAAATGGTTCCACCGACAAAAATAGTGTGTTCAAACGGTCATAACATTGACAAAACTATTCAAATATTTTACATTAGACATACGCAAATAGCGATTCAGGCTTGAGGAGGATGTATGAACAGCGTCGTAGAGGATATATCGGCCACAAAAAAAAGAATAACTATCGAGGCCTCCGCCATAGAAATAGAGGGAGAGATACAAAAGTCTTTAAACGAGGTAAAGGACAGGACAAGGATCCCCGGCTTCAGGCAGGGCAAGGCCCCAATGTCCTTAATTGAAAAACGATTCAGAAAAGATGTGGAAAATAATGTACTTGAAAAGCTGATACCGCAGTACTATAAAGACGCTTTAAAGGCGGCGGAGCTGACGCCTCTCCTGCCTCCGGTGATGGAGGCCCAGGACTATAAGACCAAGGGGGCCTTAAAGATGGTATGCACCGTAGAGGTGCGCCCCAAGGTTGACGATTTGGTTTACATAGGACTGCCCATTAACGAGATTGACATCGAAGTCACAGATGACGAGGTTCAAACCCACCTGACCAGATTGTCAATGTCAAAGGCCATTTACGCCCCTGCCGCCGACAGGCCTGTCGATAGGGATGACCTCGTTGTGCTTGACTATACCGGCAATGCCGGGGCAGGAGAAGGCGAAACGAAAAAAGACCAGTTTATAAAGATAGGCTCCGAGGCATTTCCAGACAGTTTTTATGCGGCCATAATCGGCAAAAACAAGGGCGATACCGTGGAGGCGGAGGCAGTTTTCCCGGCTGACCACCTCAATTCGCAGTACAGCGGCAAGACGGTGAATTTTCAAATCGCGATAAAGGACATCAAGGCCCTGCAGACACCGCCCATGGACGATGAGTTTGCTAAGGACGTCGGGTTTGACACCCTTGAGGACTTGCGTAATCATATCAGAAAAACTCTTGCCGAAATGAAAAAGGACAAGGCAGTAAAGGCCGAAAAAGGGGACATGATAAGAAAGCTGTCCGATAAATACACGTTTGACCTTCCCGAAACGGCACTAAAACAAGAGATAGACACCATTGTCAGCCAGGCAAAGACGCTCGACGCGTACAAGGACACACCTGAAGAGGAAATAAGGGCGAAGTTCAACGACGATGCCATCAGAAGCGTAAAGATAATGGTGCTGCTGGACATAATAGGAGAAAAAGAGAACGTACAGGCCACAGAGGATGATTTGAGGGAACGGCTTGTATCGATGGCCTATGCGTCGTCTATGTCGCCCGAGGCCCTGCTCCAGTACTATAACACGCAGGAGGGCGCCCTCGAGAGCCTCAGGTACTCGGTATTCAGAGAGAAAGTGGTCGATGTGATATACTCTAAAGCGGTTGCAACAAAAAAGGAGGCTTCCGAATGACATTTATTCCCATGGTAATAGAGCAAACCGGCAGGACAGAACGAGCGTACGATATATACTCGAGACTGCTGAAAGACAGGATAGTGTTTCTCGGCACTGCCGTTGACGATAACGTCGCTAACAGCATAATAGCGCAGATGTTGTTTCTGCAGACCGAAGACCCGGAGAAAGACATTCACTTATACATAAACTCACCTGGCGGCCTTGTAACCTCCGGCCTTGCCATATATGATACGATGCAGTACGTGCGGTGCGATATAGCAACTTACTGCACAGGGCAGGCCGCAAGCATGGGGGCGCTGCTTCTTTGTGCCGGGGCACATGGGAAGAGATTTGCGCTTCCAAATTCCCGCATATTGATTCATCAGCCAATGGGAGGCTTTAGCGGCCAGGCCACAGACGTTGAAATCCACGCCAGAGAGATGCTGAAAATGAAAGACACGCTAAACAGAATACTCGCCCATCACACAGGACAGGATATCGAAAAGATCCACGCCGACACAGACAGGGACTACTTCATGTCAGCCGAGGAGGCAAAACAGTATGGTCTGGTTGACGAGGTTATCGTGGCTATAAAGACCGCCGACGATAAATAATACCGGAATACCGGCAATCGTGCTATAATATAGGTAGAGAGCTGTGCCGGTCATTCAGAACAGTCGGGCACGGCGGCGGTAAATTGACGGGTATGGAGAGAAAACTAATGGCAAAAAAGAAAGATGAACAGTTGAAATGTTCATTCTGCGGTAAACAACAAGGGGAAGTAAAGAAATTAATAGCCGGCCCCTCAGTATATATCTGCGACGAATGCGTCGATTTATGCAACGACATAATCGCAGAGGATATGAAAATGTCCTTCACCCAAAAGGGACACAGCGGCGTACCTACACCGGTGAAGATACACTCCTTTTTAAAGGATTATGTGATTGCCCAGGAGCTGGCTAAAAAGATAATATCCGTTGCCGTCCACAATCACTACAAGCGGATATACAGACAGAAGGAAACCGACGTCGAACTGCAAAAGAGCAATATCCTGCTTGCAGGCCCAACAGGCACCGGCAAGACACTCCTCGCGCAGACGCTGGCGCGCTACCTCGACGTGCCATTTACCATAGCCGACGCCACAACCCTGACAGAGGCTGGTTACGTTGGTGAAGACGTGGAAAATATAATTTTAAAACTCCTTCAGGCGGCAAACTTCGACATCGAAAGGGCACAGAAGGGGATAGTCTATATCGACGAGATAGACAAGATAAGCAGAAAGTCCGACAATCCATCGATAACCCGCGACGTATCGGGAGAGGGAGTGCAGCAGGCCCTGTTGAAGATTATCGAAGGCACGATTGCCAATGTCCCCCCGCAGGGCGGCAGAAAGCACCCCCATCAGGAATACCTGCAAGTCGATACCACTAACATATTATTTATATGCGGAGGGGCATTTAACGGCCTTGACGATATAATCGAACAGCGTATAGGCAAAAAAACAGTAGGTTTTGGGGCAGAACTATACAGCAAGAAAAAGAAAGAGAAGATCCTGACAATGGTAAGCCCCGAAGACCTGACCAAGTATGGATTGATTCCCGAACTGGTCGGCAGACTTCCTGTGATAGCCACGCTTGAGGCACTAAACGAAGACGCCCTCGTGCAGATCCTTGTAGAGCCAAAAAACGCGCTGACTAAACAGTACGAGAAACTCCTGCAATTTGACAACGTAAGGCTGAAATTTACGGATAGCGCCCTGCGTGCAATCGCGAAAAAGGCAATCACCAGAAAGACCGGCGCGCGCGGCCTCAGATCAATCCTCGAAGAGGTCATGCTCGACGTAATGTACGACATCCCATCCCAAAATGGGATTAAGGAGTGCGTCATCAACGAAGAGACTATCGTCAATAACGTCAAACCGCTCCTTATCTACGAAAAACAAGTCGAATCGGCATAGATAAAAGGGGAAGGGCAGACCCCTTCCCCCTCATGCCATCACGCCTCCTCCTTGCCGCCTCCTCAAATGAGGAGATCAATTACTAAATAGGAACAGAATCACAGCCGGAATAATTGTAAAGCCATGCAAACCCAACGACTACGCTCTGGCACGAAGTTTGCACTATGTTATAGTAACAAAGAGCAGATAACATAAAATATAGCGAAGCAAGCGTACAACATATAAATAATTTTAAAGGAGGTGTAAACTATGAAGAAATTGTTTGCAATGATTTTCTGCCTTGCAATGCTGGTATCTTTCAGCGCAGTGTCGTTTGCGGCTGATACCGCGCCTGCAGCCGGAGCCCCTGCTATCGACGCCCCTAAAGCTGATGACACAGCGGCGGTAAAGAAGGCCAAGAAAAGCAAAAAAGGCAAAAAGGCAAAAAAGAAGGCAGCGAAAGCAGCCGAAGAAAAACCAGTTCAGACGCCATAAATATAAACTAACTTAAAAAAGGAGATAACATGAAGAAACTGATGACCGTATTAGTAGCAGCACTGTTCGCATTATCGATGACCAGCGCAGTATTCGCAGAAGACAAGGCCCCTGCAGCTTCCCCTTCCCCTGCCCCTAAGGCAGACGCTAAGAAGGACGAGAAGAAGGCAGCTCCTGCTAAGGCAGACGAGAAGAAAGCCGACGAGAAGAAGGCCGACGACAAGAAGTAACTCTTTCAAAATTTCAAATAGAAAGGCAAGGATTTTAAAGTCCTTGCCTTTTTTGTTTTTCATATCACCGCTTACACGCTATTTCCATTAATGCCTCAAATAATATATTATATACAGGTAAGCGCAATTAAAAATTAAGGAGGACGCAAATGAAAAACGTAGAAATGGCTCTCGAAGGGAATATTTTAACAATAAAGGTAGATATCTCTAAGGAGTTCGGACTATCATCGTCTGGTAAAACCATTATTATCGCATCTACAGAGGGAAACCAGTCCATTCCCGGGGCAGAGACGGTAAAAGCCGGACTTAACATTTATAAAAAGAAATAGATGCGCCATCGCGAAAAACAGATCTAAAGCTCGCGCCGTAACACCCTCCTGCCGAGTCTTCTTTTTTATGTGGAGGCGAGCCTCGCGCAACTTAATTTGACATCACAATGCCGATTGCATTAATATCTTACTATTGCGGGGTTTGGCAAATTAAACATAGGAGGGACGGCAACAGGCATGGACAATGGTTATTATGTTGACGTTGTAACGAAGAATATATTGTCGGCATTGTCTGAGCACATATCTGACGCCATATCTGACCAGCTAATCGGCGTTGTGAAAAAAACAATGGCTCAGTTAGAGGCAAAACTCCTTGCGATGTTTGACGGTGCCGGTAAGGGCGTCAACGCCGAACAAATCGACGCCATTGCTAAGACCGTAGAGGGTGGGCTGGCCTCGATTGTCTCAGAAATAAAGGCCTCGCTGGGTGAAAACAACTCGGCAGAGCTTGGGCAATTAAGGGCAGCGATTGCGGAAATGGGCGCTAAAATAGAGCGTATGGAGCGCTCCCTTTCCACGGCAAGAACAGACCAGGCCGAGATTCTCAAAATGATGCTCGAAGGCGAGCTTAGAAACGCCGAGGCTATGGCTGAGCGTGTTCACGGCAATAGGATGGAAATCGGGGAAAGATTAAAAAGGCTGAACGGGTTAATCGAAAGCGCGTCCCCGGCAGAGACAATATAATGGAATCCGAAGAGATAAAGATTAAAAACTTCCTTGGGAGTATGTCTGAAATAATCACCCGCCTTAAGGCATTGGGACACGATCAGTTCGCTAACAGGATAAAGAACCTCGAGGCCAATATAAAGGATTTTTCCGTTCATACGATAAAGAGCGGCCTTGTCGGCATTACAAGCTCAGGGAAATCCGCCGTCATGAATATCCTGCTTGGCACGGGGACGAAGATATTAAAGGAGCAGAGCAAGGCAACTACCAATATGCTCGTGTTCTGTTCCAGGTCAAAGGAGCAGCAGCTTGAGATAATATACGAAGACGGCAGGTCTGAAAAGACAACCGGCGGCAATGTCCTTGGCCCATCCATCTGGAAATATACATCGGAGGACGAAAACCCCGGCAATAAATACGGCGTTAAGTATCTCAAAATCGGTCTGCCCACGTTTATAATCGACGAGGACATGGAGCTTGCAGACACGCCCGGCCTTGACGCCTTCGGTCACAAGGAACACGAAGACCTGACCCTGCGCGAGTTCCTGCCTCAGGCTGATTTAATTATCTATCTGTCATCGATACGCAGCCCGATGAAGGAGGCAGACAGAAAGATACTCAACAAGGTAATGGACGCCGACCAGAGGATCGTCTTCGTACAGACCTGTAAGGGCGCGGTTGTGGAGAGCAGCTTAGCATCGGATGACGCTGAAGAGTCGATAGAGAAACGCCTCGATAAATACAGGGAAGAGTTCGAAAAACTCATCAGCCCATACTCGCGACTGAAAGACGCCCCTATCGTTCAGGTTGAAACGACATCCGCCGTTCATTATTTTAAAAATAACGACAAGGCGGCATGGACTGAGTCTGGATTTGAAGAGCTGGTTCACGTGATTAAGAGCGTTACGAAACAGCTGCAATATGAATATACCATCAAAAACCTGAAAAAAATTGTTGACGGCGTCAACGCCCTGACGACCCTCCTGATAAGCGCGGTCAAAGAAGAGGCCGACAAGAAAACCAGCATCGAACAGCTGATGAAGGCCGTCGAAAAACTGAAAAAATATGATGAAAGAATATTAAACACGAAAAACCAGATAGTCTCCATATGGAAAAAGAAGATAGACCCGGCAGGTATGTTCGCCGAGTTCCAGCACGAGCTGTCAAGGACATATTCATACCGCTATGAGTTTAACCCAAAACACGATACCGAATTCATCCTCAAGGCGGACGCAATCAGTGAGAAGATGCACTCTATCAAGGCCAGTATGCTTGATAACCTCGATAACGCCCGCGACAAGTTCAAGGAATACTTCGACGATGTCGGCCTCGATGTAAGGCGTACCGATATTCAAAGCGGCTCGGTGAAGAGTTTTTATCTGCCGAATGTGCAAAAAAGGAGTGTGTCGGGGAAGTCCCTGCTGGCCTCCGGCAAGGACCTCACTGTGGAATACATCGATAAAACCAAATTTATCGATGAGCTTAAGGCGTCTATCGAAATGTTTTTAGTGCCGCTTGCCGGACATCTGGATTGGTGGGACAAGACCGTAACGTTTTCGTTTGTCGAGCCGCTCTCAAAAAAGATTGCCGCGGTGGATGACGATATTAAAAATATCGAAAAGGGCGGCGATTACAACGAAGAGCAGTACAAGAGACTGTCCGCCTTCAGCAAGGAACTCCATTACAGCGTCAAAGAGGTCTCCGCCCTGTGCAATATGGAATTCATAGAGCAGAAGTTTCCCGTTTACGGTAAAAAGAGAACCTATAAGAGGGAGAAAACCGGATTTATCAATATGTTCCTGCAGCTCGGCAGCCGCTACTACGAGGCATTGTTCCATAACTATTATATTCAGAAACTGGCCGGGTTTTCAGGGAAGAGCCACAAGTCAGTCGTCCTGATAGACCAGAACTTTGAATCGCAGATTAATTTTATCGACAAGCTGTTAAGGCTCGACGCCGACACCCTTGGCCGTATGCGCGGCCTGAAACCGCCATACGTGATAAACCCTCAAAGTTCGGACACATTCCCCGAACAGCTCACGACAGACGGTGAATTCTCTGACAGTCTGACCTTCTATGTGCTTGGAAACGACGACGCATCGCATGATGCGGCAAACACACATCAACTCTTTGAGCGGGCAGACGTCGTGCAGCTTATCATAGACGACTTGCACAGGGTCGGGTCGGCCCTTGTCGATGTAGTGGAGAGAAACATATTTTTTGACAATATCGTAAAAAGACAGGACAAACTCCTTCTGGCATATCCGGGAGGCGCATATTTTCAAAAGGGCAGGCTGCACATACTGGTAGATGAGGCAATAAGTGAAATGAACAAGATATTCGACGCCGGGGGCGTCCAGTGGTTTGTATATGAAGGGTATGAGGTAAGATATAGTTATTTCTACGATATAGTCTCGCAGGCGGCTGCCGATAATCTGCAGCCGGAGGATTGCATGAGGCAGTGGAAAGAACTGGGCGTACCGCTTGACGAGCCTTTTACCGAAGACATACTGCTGGAGCAATTCGCCGAAATTACATGAAACGCCAATAAATAAAAAAGGGAGGCTTCGCCATGGCAGAGATAGAGGGAACAGATGATTTCCAGCAGATGCTTACGAAGTTAAAACAACGGGTTAACAATATTGCAGCGGTTAAGGCCACAGTTGCAGCCCAGGACCCGGGGGGCGATGTCAGAGAGCAGCTGGACAGTCTTACCGGGATGTTAAAAAAGGGGTTTACAGCCCTGCTGGATGATAAAGCGGGCGAACTCGAAATGCTTGGTTCTATAGCTGCCGAGGCAACCGCCGGTAAAAAGGCTGGGGACACAACGTCAGCCGAACTGAAAAAAGAGATTACTTCCACACTCAACGCCCTGTTGTCTGACTTTAATAGCCGCCTCGATGGGTCGTTGAAGGACAATATCAGAAACGTCTCCATGTCCGTAAAAGATGAGATAGCCGCAGTTAAATCCTCGATACCATCTATTGACGTTAACGCTATCGGCAATAAACTCAACACCATAGGCAGCGCGGTAGAAACCCTCACTAACACCATGAAACAAACTGTCGAACAGATGAAGAGCGCATCGTCAAGCGCAGCCGCGGCCGCCACTATAGATGAGAACGCCGTGAAGAGCCTTATTAATGATATAAAACTAACCGTCGGCGACTCTATTAACACAAGGCTTGAGACTGCCCTCGCCCCGCTGCGAGGTGAGATCTCGTCCCTCAAGGCCGTAATCACCACATTGAAAATGGAACCCGCATCTTCTGGCGGCGTGGATTTTACAAAGAGTTATATCGAGACCATTCAAAGCGAATTCAGCGGTGAGATAAAAGAAATCAGGGCACTTGTCGAAAAGGAAAACAATATGGTCAAGTCACAGACCCTTGAATTTCTTAGTTATATCACTGACAAGATAATCGACCTGCACGGGAAAATAGACAGTGTTCTCCGACCGGAAGACGCAGTGGCGGCCAGTCAGCCCGGCCGGGTGGTCTCACCCACTATATCGTCAAGGATAAACGAAGAAATCGGCAACGGTGTGCAGCGGGAAATCGCCCCCGTCATGGACGGCCTCGTACATATAATAAGGTTCTTGGTTGCCCTGTCGAAGAGGTAATTCCATTTCTAAATCATTAGTGCATTAATAATCAGTGCTTAGCGTATTTATGAAATATCTTAGTCTGTCATTCCGGCTTGTCCAGAATCTGTCTCTACACATCCTCAAGCCGAAGAAGATTCCGGACAAGCCGGAATGAAGACAAGGCAAGAAAGGTGGTGACAATTTTTTTTGTCGCGGAGTGAGATAAAATATATTATTATACGTATGATTTAGAAATAGAATAATATAACAAGGTTATAGTACCTGTGGTGCAGGTTCTATTCGGGGCGCTATATGAATTTGCCGGCCTACATTTGAAGGGATTCGTTTCGTCCAGTTGTAGATATGCAATTTAACCCAATAAAGTGCCTTATTAGGATTCAGTGGTTGCTGTAATATGGGCATTCAAAATATTATCTCCGAGCGTTCGTAGTAGAGCAACGATAGTAGAGCGTTTCATCGCGGAAGGTTCGCTGTGCGCTTGCTTACATAGTGCCGACAGTTGTTCATGCTGTGGATTACCTACATTGAATAGGGGGAGATTCATGTGTTTGAATATATCTCCAACCTGAATTGAAATATTGTGGCTCTCAACAAACTCCTTCACGGTCGTAGAATTTAGTAAGCCGCAAAGATAATAAGCAGGTTTCTCGACCTGAAAATCCACAAAAAATATCTTGTGATCTGGCACATAGGGCCGCTTGCCAACCAGTGGTACATTCGCTGATGCTGCCACAGCCGAACAGAAATTCCCAGATTGTTCTGCCCATACCACCTTAAATGGTGCAAAAGTATATTCTCCAACATTGTACACCGCATAATATGGGGCATTTGGCATACGTTTAGAGTAAGTGGAACGTGCCTCTAACAGTCTCTTGTACGCATGGAAATACTTGCGCAGCTTTGGTTGATTCTTATCGATATCAGTCGCCGATGCCTCATAATCAGCACGCCTGATGCCTATATTCGGCACCAGTGTGAAGAGGCCATGGGTAGGGTTAACGTAGCAAGACTCGAAGTCAGAAGCACCCTTCAAAAGAGGATAAAGATACGTTGGTTCAATCCAGAATGTCTTAGCCTTTCCGATGTCTGTCCGTCCTGCGTCTGGCCGTGTTGTCACCTCAACTATCTGGTTAGTCGTATTCTGATCAGTTACCTGTAGAAAGTATAGCGCATTTAAATCGGTTGTTATACCCTTTCGACCGTGTACCCATTTGCAAGGTCTGCTTAAAGCACGAATGACCTCAAAGCGACCATTAGTGAGAATTGCCCATGGACTACCATCACCGCCAACAGGGTTAGCTTCCTTGTGAGTAATCTTTACCCGGGCCAGCGCCTCACTTTTCGAAAGCTGCGGTGGTATCGCCTTAGCGAATCCTGGGGCAGCATCCCAAACCCTGTAGAGAACGGGATATTTTGGCTTAGTTGTCTGCTTATGGAATACCGCCACCGCCGTTTTGTTTGCAGCGTTTGGAAAGGGCTTTAACGATTTCAGGTCATCTACTGACAGCGGCGAGAGCCGTTGTGTTCCATCAATATTAAACCGCCGAAATCCCTCGGATGAAGGGGACTGAAAATGCGTTTGGGTGATGACAAACACAAGGGTACCGCCAGACTTTAGCCATTTATCTGCTGTTGTATAGGTAATCATCCCTGATATGTCCAATTCGTTACCACCATGGTGAGGGGTACTCGAAAATATCTCGTAACCCTCGCACATAGGTTTGACGCGCTCCCGATATGCGGCTGGCAGTTTTGACCAGCGCACCCAAGGCGGATTACCAACAATCACGTCAAATTCGCCAGCAGTTGCAGACCAAAAGAAATTCCGTACGATGCGGAACCAGATGCCATTCCAATTTTTGCGATGCAATCCTATAACCTGGTTGTATGTCGCGCGCAACGGTGCGTCCCAATCATTCAATTGCGTTGTATTCAGGACGCTTCGTTGTTCCAAGGCGGTACAGCAGTCATTATATTCAACGTTACTCTCAACTTTCTCTCCCATCACCTTAAACACACGATCAAGTAACATCCGGTTGAGTGCTAAGTCAGCCGGTATCGTGATTTTGAGATTCGCCGCTTGGCTGCCGATGGAATATTCGACGACATTTTCATCCTGATTGGGGTTCCGCGCTGGAGAATATACAGCGTCGGCCAGCAACACTGGAACCTCGAATGATGTTCCTGGAACAGCGCGCAGCAAATCGGCCACAGCAATCAGGAAGTTCGTACGTGACGCCTGTACAGCCAAAGGATTTAGGTCGAAACCCCATACTGTATCGGCAAGCATTTTCAAGGTAGCCTCAGGTCCAATACCCTTTGCAGTTGCCGCCGTCATCTTGCGCTGCAATGTCTCCCACAAAAAAGAGCCGGAGCCACAAGTCGGGTCTAACACCCGAACTGACAACCAGTCCTTTACCTCTGCACAATCCACGGTGTAATCCACCAACCAATCCGGTGTGTAAAACTCACCCAAACTTTTACGCAGGGTCTCCGGCACTAAGTTTTGGTAAAAATCACGCAGCACATCCCGAGGGCTTTCAAGGCGGTCTGTTCGGTAAAGCGATAACTGAGCCAAAATATTCCTAAGTGCGTCGGCAATAATTATCATGTCATCGCCAACGCAAACATCAAGATACCAGCTAAAAATAGCTTCTTCCACAAAGCCCTTAATGCCAACAGCATCAAAAAACCCTCCATGTTCAATGTCGCGGTCCATATGCTCAATCAAAGAGATATCATCTGTCAGAGCGGCCAACTCCTGGGCAAATGCAGTGCCGGAAGCTAAGCCATGAGCGGCCACGATTTCTGCTGCCAGCAATTTGATAAGCAATGAATTGTACGTATGAATTACGAAGAGACACGCGGGGATTTGGTCATCAATTTTACCCTTGAATTTGAATTTCAAGGTTTCGTTGATGTTATACAACTGTTCCTTGGAGAGGTCGGCAACTTGGCCATATAAGGTACGCCACTCCTCAAAGAGCATACATACCTTATGGTGTTTGTTGCCGTTCAACGCTTCGGACAACGCATCCGCAAGGGCCTGCATCATCAGAATACCCCTTGTCGATGAATGCCCAAAATCAACTATCAGGGTATCGGCTTTGACTGAACGACGGTATGATCGCAAACACGCTTCGACAACCATGCCAAACGTTATCGGTGAAACTGGAATTAAGTGCTGCGGGACTATGTCACCCTCTAGCACTTGAGCAAAGCACAGATGTTTGTCGTCAATGGCAATGCCAATGTAATCGCTTTCTGGTACTTTGTCAGAGCGGGCCGCCCGTTGGATGTATGGCAAAAGGCGATCATTCATAGCCTCTACAAAGGCTGGACTATTCTTTTTACCGGTAAATTTACCAGGCCCCTTAAACTCTATAATAACGTTGTTGTAAGACAGGTCGCGCCTTCCCTGCTCTGCGTCAAACTCGATACCTGTTGCCTTTTCAAGGGCAGTCACCCAAGATAAACGAATTTCTTCTTCATTTTTACATTTTGCCAAGCGTGTCTTCAATTTTTCAAAGATAGCCTGCTGCGATGCTGGGCGCTTCATGTCTTTTGCCTGTGTCTTCGTATGGTTAGCATTTTGCAGCAAGACTCCCTTATTCTTTAGCATTCTTTATTCTATTGCTTTCTTGACTCTTATGTAAAGTCATAACATCACCCTTTGAATTCATTTCTGCGGTGTATCTGCATACAATAGATACGAATGATTCGTTTGTCCGGTGTTGGGTAAAATTGCACATTTAGGGTAACCTTGGATAGCTAAAAAAGTGTGATATTAATACCAAAACGTAGTCAAAGAAATAAAATGATTGTCAGTACTTTATAGCCTGTCATGCCATGCTTGCAGGGATGGGCACACATCATTATATTATTTCCTCTTTTTCACTATGAAATACAGCGTTCCGTTATATTTCATATATCCGGCCTGAAGTTCGGCGGCACTGCCCCTTCCCCAGAAAAAGTCCGCGCGGCCCGGGCCGATTATCGCCCCTCCGGTGTCCTGATTGAGCGCGAAACGCGTCAGCTGGCTCTGGCCGATTAAGCTCTCGTCCTCTCTGAATTCGCTCTTATTCGTGGATACATAGACCAGAGCGCCTTGCGGGAATACCTTTTTGTCTGTGGCGATAGCCCTTCCGTCTATAAGCGATACCCCCGTTGAGCCAATCGCGGATTCCCTGGATTCGCGAAAAAACACATAACTTGGATTTGAAAACAACACACGGTCAACATCCTCCGGGTGGTCGGAGAGGTACCTTTTTATCGCCTTGAGCGACATCTCAGAAAGCGGTATCTTATTCTCATCGACTAAAACCCTTCCTGCCGGCTTGTACGACCGTCCATTTGCCCCCGCATAGGTTACGTTTATCATGCTTCCATCTTCAAGCCTTACCGTCCCCGAACCCTGCACCTGCAGAAAAAACAAATCCACACGGTTATCCACCCACAGAAACTCAAGCCCCCTTCCCGCAAGCGCCCCCTTGTGGATTTCCTCGTGCGTGTAGTAGGGGACAACCTTACCTTCCACCCTTCTGCCAACGCTTTTACCTGAGTCGGCGTCCACGCTGAACAGGTCCTTTGGCAGCGAATATAGAGGATAGCGATAGCGCCCGGTCTTCGTCCTGCTTCCATCGAGTACCGGCACATAGTATCCCGTATAATATACCTTGCCGAGGCCGTCCGAACCCGATGCTGCATATACTGTGAAATCCTCCCTCATCGATTTATTAAGCATCTGCACATCACCCTTACAGGTGTGGAGAACTGACATAAAATATAGAAGCGATGCCTTAATTTCCCGTGGTGTGTAGGTATCATCCCCATAGTGAAAGAGATGGTCTTCCTTTAACGCGCTTAAATATTTGAGGTTTCGGTTAACCGCCTCTTTTAATGATTCAATGGAGGCGTCGTCGCTGAATTGCGGATACTGAGCGGCGGCAAGCCTGACCATAGGCTTGTCCGATGGTACCGGCTGCTTAACCGCAACCCTCGCACAACTTACAGATGCCAGAATAACCGCCAGTAATACGGCGTATTTTAATAAAATCCTCATCGTGGTGACAAACAATATTGTAACAAAAATGTTAGAATAATGCCATGACGACAGAGGGTCTTAATCTGGAGGCAGTCAACATAGACGCCATGTCAACGCCGGAGATCTTCACGCTCATGAACGGGGAAGACGCTAAAATCGCAAAGGCGGTAAAAAAGGCAAAAAAGGCCGTATGCCAAGCCATCGAAGACGCCGTTAATGCGATAAAATCGGGCGGTTCGGTAGTATATGTTGGCGCTGGCACAAGCGGGCGGCTTGGAGTGCTGGACGCCTCAGAGATGCCTCCGACATTCAGCACACCGCCTCATGTTATTCGCGGTATAATTGCCGGAGGCCCACGCGCCCTTACTACAAGTATCGAAGGGGCTGAGGACGATAAATCCATGGGTATCGGGGCAGTCTCTGAAATCACGGCTAACGATATGGTAATAGGGATAACGGTCAGCGGAGGCGCGCCATTTGTCATCGCTGCCCTGAAGGAATCAAAAAGGCGCGGGGCGCGCTGCTGGCTCCTGACGTGCAGCGATTCCGCATACGGTTTCCTTGACGGCATAATATCAGTTGACACCGGTCCGGAAGTCGTAGCCGGTTCGTCCAGGCTGAAGGCTGGGACGGCTACCAAGATGGTCATTAATATGATTTCTACTATTACCATGATTCGTCTTGGGCGCGTTTATAAAGGTTATATGGTTGACGTTGTTCCCTCTAACGCCAAATTAAAGAGGCGAGCCATACGCATAATATCCGAACTTACCGGCCTCGCGTCCGAACCCGCCGCCGAATTGTTTCAGCGGGCATATGGAAACGCCAAAACTGCCGTCGTTATGCACGAAAAAAATATTGACTTCGCCGGGGCGGTCAGATTACTGGATAAATCCGGCGGCTCACTGAGAGAGGCACTGCTGTGTTGAGCGGGTTTGCGGAAAAAGACACCTTTCTGATTGTCGGCCTCATGTCCGGCACGTCGCATGACGGCGTTGACGCGGCATTGGTGGAGATTAAAGGCACAAACGGCAGCAACATTGAAGTCAGGGTAATAAGACACATACATGTGCCTTATGATAAAAAATTAAGAGAGGCAGTTCGGCAGGCATTCACAGGGGATACTGAACTAATCTGCAGGTTGAATTTCACGCTTGGCGAGGTATTTTCAAAGGCGGCCCTCAGGGTGATAGCGCTTACCGGAGTTGACCCAAAAGACATTGACGCCGTCGCCTCGCATGGTCAGACGATATGCCACGTCCCGCCAAAAGGTAAGACCTGCGGCTCCACGCTTCAAATAGGTGAGCCTGCAATGATAGCAGAGCGAACGGGTATCATTACCGTATCGGGGTTCAGGACAAAGGACATGGCCGCAGGAGGGGAGGGGGCGCCGCTTGTGCCGCTTGGCGATTATCTCTTATTCCAAAAATCGGGAAGTGTGCGCGCCGTGCTGAACGTGGGCGGCATTGCCAACGTAACAATAATAAGGGAGAGGCCGGAAGACTCCATCGCCTTTGACACAGGCCCGGGGAATGCCCTGATGGACGAGGCCGTAAGGATATTCTCACACGGGAAAAAGACATTCGATAAAAACGGCTCTATTGCAAAAAGGGGAGAACTAAACAAAGCCCTGCTCAACGAGCTGATAAACCATCCATATTACAAAAGGCGGCCACCCAAATCCACTGGCCGCGAGCTATTCGGCACACGCATGGCCGAAGACATAATATCGCGCTCCCGCTCCATGTCACAGGAGGCAATCCTGTCAACGCTTGCTCACTTAACCGCCAGAACGATATATAACTCGATAGCCCCGTACAAGCCGGACGAGGTCATAGCGGCCGGAGGAGGCGCAAAAAACCTGTTTCTGATGGGCATCCTGCGTGAATTATTGGTTTCTAAGGGCATTGCGCTAAATAATATCGGCGAATATGGAATTGACGCGGAGGCAAGAGAGGCGGTCTGCTTTGCCATTCTGGGGATGAGGACATTGAAAGGTATGCCCGGCAATTTACCCAGCGCAACCGGCGCCGCGCGCGAAGTCATACTAGGCAATATAACACTGCCGCGGTGAGTTTATTCATGAGCAAAGTAAGTTATACGGGAAGGCCAGAGATTTACATGTCAGCAATAAACCGGCGCAAGATAAAGGTTTTCAGAGAAATCCTGGTATGCAAAACTAATTTCAGTTGAGACATTTTGAGGTTTAACAGAATTTGCCAAAATGCCCGGAAACCCGCAGATTCCCCGATATTACCTGAAGCCGGGAAAGGGATTCGAACCCTCGACCTGCTGATTACGAATCAGCTGCACTACCACTGTGCTATCCCGGCCCAACACCGGCATTGTACCATAGCGCAGACGATATCCGCAACGCCATACAGATTTACAATTAGTTACACTGCCCTGCCTGGTTCATATGGAAAAATTAATAGCATTAAAATATTTCCAGGCCTATCTTAAAATGCCCGCTATGAATACACTATTTCAACGCGGGAGAGATAGTCGGCAAGTTCATCGATGAGAATTTTAATTCTACCTGAGTCCTTGAGGTTGCCTGCGGTTTCTAAAGACTCCCCCATTTCTTTGAATGTTGTTAGTCCAATCCCATCGGCAGCCTTTTTTATCATACCACCTGTCATCTTTATGGATGGATAATCGCCTCTTTCTACGTCTTGTTTCATCTCGGAGACATCTCTGTTACGGCTTTTTAGAAATTTTGCAACCCTGTCCTGGTGCTGTGATGCTACGGTAACGGTAATCTTGCTGTTGTCTTTTTCTGACATGGCACACGCTCCTCTGTTTGATATCTCCCCTGTTTCACAGGGATAAGAAATTACTTATTGCTATTATACACCTTTTTATATATCTGTGCAATCTACCTGATACCAAGTTGCAAACATATGAGTAATTCTGACAGTCCTGGAAAAATCTTGTTACTTCTATGATCGCAACTTGGTATTACACACACAATCAGTCGAAGCAGAACCAGCAAGACAAAAAAAAGAACGAGAGATGTTTGCTCTCTCGTTCTTTTTCTGTTATTTGAGGTAAGCTGGAAAAAGTGGACACCAAAATAGAGTAAAATAAGAAACTCAATGGAGGTGTCAGATGGAAAGGATCCCGAATGGGAAGTACACGAAGGAGTTCAGAGAGGAAGCGGCAAAATTA